>CAZYAX010000072.1:0-7034 GCA_964646195.1 uncultured Faecalibacterium sp.
TTTATTAACGTACTACTAGAATATACCACATTTCCGGGGATTATGCAAGCATTTTCGGGCAAAAAACATGACTTTGGCTCCACTTTACGGCATTTGATCCGGTTTTTTTTCGGTTTCTTCTCCAGAATCGCGTTTTTTACGGTAAAGGTAGTCATTGATCCGGCTGATATCCTCCTGGCTCAGGATCGGGGAAATCTGGATCACCTTTTTCCAGCGGTTCTCCCGGAGCGGGATGGTCGTCAGCACCAGGTCGATGGCATCGCCATTCTTCGCCTGCATCCGGGCAAGCTGGTAGGTTGGCACCACGGCCACAAGCCGGATCTTGTGGGAGAAATAGGTCTGTATCTTAAATTTGAGCAGAACCGTATAGCTCAGGCTGTCCACCACGACCACCGCCGAGCTCTTAGGCGCAGTACGGTCCAGGATCACCTCTAGCCGGGCGGCCAGGCGGCCAATCTCGTTTTCCTTTAGTTCGAAATGCAGCACATCCTGCACGATGGGAACGATCTGCTGCGCGATCTCGTATGCATAGGGGTAGTTCCGTTTCATCTCGTCCACCAGCAGCGACTTTTTTCCAAAGCTGCTGTTGGCATAATAGAGCATCGCAATCAGATGCTCCCGCAGCCCTTCGTCCTGGCTCAGCTCGATGCCGTAATTTTGCCGCACCAGACGGTAATAGCGTTCCAGCACCTGCTGGTTCAGCCGCCGGCCCTCCTCGATGGATGGCCCGGAGGAAAGAAATCGTTTGTACACCAGCGCCTGTAAAAGCGTGACCCTGTCTACCTCCGTAAAAGACACCTCCAGCAGCGCCTCGATATCCGCAACCGGCAACCGTACCTCCGCATATTTTGTGCCGCGCTCACGGCTGAGGGCAAAGCCCATCTTTTTGCGCTGCGCCAACCAGAAGATTTCCATTGTAAAAATATAGAGGCTGCGGGCCGTGAGGATGACCTGCTGCTCCAGCAGTGCGTCGATCAAAAGCATCCGCAGCTCCTCCAACACGTTGGCATCGCCGTAAAAGCCAGCCAGGGCCCGCTCCAGATAATCCACATACTGATCCTGATAATAAAGCAGGATCGCCGAGATCAGCTTAAACACCTCCGGTTCCTCCCCCAAAACCGCCAGGCCCTTTTTCTGGGATATTTCCAGCTCTACTCCTTCCACACAGCGGACAAGCTCCTGCATCCGGTGGATGTCCTTGCTGACTGTGGTTTTGGAGACGAACATTTCCTCCGCCAGGGCCTCCATCGTCAAATGCCCCCGCACGGACAGCAGGCGAATAAAAATATAGATCTCCCGCTCCTCCGGGGCGGAGGGAATGATTACCGCTTTTTCCACCTCGGTGATGTGGGCCGCAAATACAGCTTTATCCTCCTCCGGTATCCAATAACCGGAGCGGGCTGTGGCGCATATCTGCACCTGATATGGCCGGAACTGCCGGTTGATATCTCCCACATCGGTGCGCAGTGTGCGGGTAGAGACGCCCAGCTTTTCCGCGATGCGCCCGCCGGAGAGGGGTGTCTCCCGCTCCAGCAAAATGCGGATGGCTGCCTCCTGCCGTCTTGTGACCATTTCGAGCTCCCCTTCCGTTTTTAATCAGGATACTACAAAATCCCCCGTTCGTCAACTTTTCTTCCGCGCAGCGCGGAAATTATAAGAATGGATTTTTTCGTCGTTCTGCTGTACGATTGAGTCACCAGAAAACAAGGAGGTCATTTCCATGAGGAAAATCCCGGCCAACTTTCTTTGGGGCGGCGCAACGGCTGCCTGCCAGTGCGAGGGTGCCTGGCAGGAGGGCGGACGCGGCCTGTCGCTGGGCGACATGAAGCCCTACCGGCCACAACTCAAGCGCACAGAGCTGGACGCCCAGCGCACGGTCAGTCTGGCAATGCTCCAGGAGGCGCACAGGGAGACAGGCTACGGACTATATCCTAAGCGCTACGGCATCGATTTTTACCACCGGTATAAGGAGGACATTCGCCTCCTGGCGGAGCTGGGGCTAAAGAGCTTCCGTATGTCCATCGCGTGGCCGCGCATCTACCCGAAGGGCATTGAGGAAGAGCCCAACGAGGCCGGCCTGAAGTTTTACGACGACGTTTTCACTGAGCTGGAAAAGTACGGCATCGAACCGATGGTCACCATGAATCACTACGACACGCCGCTGTACCTGATCGAGGAAAAGAACGGTTGGAAAACGCCGGAGATCCTGACCTACTGGGAGCGGTACGTCCGCACCATCCTCACCCGGTACAAAGGCCGTGTGAAGTACTGGCTGCCCTTTAACGAGATCAACGCCACCCTGTTCATCCCCTACATGGGCGCAGGGTTGCTGCCCGATGTGGAAAAGGATCAGTTCGATCAGAGCAAATACCAGTGCTCCCACTACCAGATCGTCGCCAACGCCATCGCCAAAAAGTGTGCCAGGGAGATTGACCCGGACGCGCAGATCGGCTGCATGATCGCCCGCTTTACCACCTACCCTGCCACCTGCCGGCCCGGTGACGTAATGCAGACCGCGCTGGACGAAAACTACGATAACTACTATTTCACCGACGCTTTGCTGCGCGGCGAGATTCCTCCGTATATGGAGCGCCTGTACGAAGAAAAGGGCCTGCATATCGCCATCACGGATGAGGAGCGAACCATCCTGCGGGAGAACACCAGCGATTGGGTTGGCTATTCCTATTACATGTCCCTGATTGACAGCGAAAACGACGACGGGATCGAAAAAACGAACTCCAACCTGATCGTTGCCGGCAAGAATCCCTATCTGGAATCCAGCGAGTGGGGCTGGCAGAAGGATCCAGTGGGTCTGCGCTATTCGCTGAATCAGATGTGGGACCGCTACCGCAAGCCCATCTTCATTCTGGAAAACGGCCTGGGCGCAGTGGACACGCTGGAGGCCGACGGCTCGGTGCATGACCCCTACCGCATCGAGTATCTCAAAGCCCACATCGAGCAGCTTAAGGAGGCCGTCGCGGACGGCGTGGATGTCCGAGGCTACTACATGTGGGGTATCATCGACCTGATCTCGTCCGGTACGCATGAAATGAGCAAGCGCTACGGTGTGATCTATGTCGATCAGGACGACTATGGCAAAGGGACTCTCAAGCGTTACAAGAAGGATTCCTTTGCATGGTATCAAAAATGTATTAAAACGAATGGAGGAGACTTAAATGGCTAACTACAAAAAGATGGCGTCTGAGATCCTGGCAGGCGTCGGCGGTAAAGAAAATGTTGCAGATCTGTTCCACTGTGCCACCCGGCTTCGCTTCACCCTGAAGGACGAGGCTAAGGTCGACCTGAAAGCGCTGGAGGCGATTGAGGGCGTGTGGGGCTGTACGCAGAAGATTGGGCAGCTCCAGGTGATCATCGGACAGACCGTGACCGAGGTCTACGACGAGATTTGCCTGCTCACCGGCATTGAGAAAAAGCCCGAAGTTCCGGAGGATGACACAGACACGCCGGCAACAAAGAAGAAATTCAACCTTGACGCCGTCTTTGACGTGCTCACTGCCTGCTTCAACCCATTGATCCCCGCTTTTGCGGGTGCCGGCATCCTCAAGGGCCTGCTGACGCTCTGCTCCACCTATGGCTGGATGGATACCTCCTCTGGCCTGTACACCATCCTGAATGCGGCTGGCGACGCCACCTTCTATTTCCTGCCCATGATCCTGGCCTTTACCGCCGCCAAAAAGTTTAAAACCAATGAGATTCTGGCTGTCACGCTGGCCGGCATCTACCTGTACCCCTCGATCCTGAACAATGCAGGCACCACCATCTCGGTTCTCGGTATCCCGGTCACGCTGGTCAAGTATTCCAGCTCCGTGCTGCCCATCCTGCTCTCGGTGTGGATTATGAGTTATGTCTACCGCTGGATCTACAAGCACACGGTGGAATACCTGCGCGTTATCGTGGTGCCCATCGTCGTTCTGCTCGTCATGGCCCCGCTCAGCATCATGGTTCTCGGCCCTCTGGGCTATTATGTAGGCCTCGGCGTCGGCAAGGTATTCAGCTGGTTGTTTGACGTGGCCCCGCTGCTGGCCGGCATCGTGGTAGGCGGTACCCGCCCCTTCGTCGTGCTCACCGGTATGCACATGGCTATCTCCCCCATTATGATCAACAACATCGCCACCCTCGGCTACGATATGATGGGCCCGGTAAACTGCGTGGCGACCATGGCCGCGGCCGGCATGTGCTTCGGCACCTTCCTGCGCGCCAAAAAGGCCGACAACAAATCCTCGATTTTCTCCGCATTTATCTCCGCCTTTATCGGCATCACCGAGCCTGCCCTGTACGGTGTTGCGTTCCGCTTCAAGAAGCCTCTGTACGCCTGCATGTTGGGCGGTGCGGTCTCCGGCGCAATCGTTGCCGTGATGGGCGGCCACGCCGTCACCTATGCCATGCCCTCGATCATTTCCCTGCCCGCTTACAGCGGCACCATTCCCACGATGCTCCTCGGCCTGGCGGTCTCCTTCGTAGTCTCCGCTGTCAGCGCTTACCTGTTTGGCCTGGATGAGAGCCTTGCCAAGGATGCGCGCGCTGAGCAGGCCGAGAAAAAGGGCTTCCAGCTCAAAAAGTAAGTAACAGGAGAATTCTATCATGAGCTTTCCCAAAGGATTTTTGTGGGGCGGCGCGACGGCTGCCTCGCAGGTAGAAGGCGGCTGGGACCAGGGCGGCCGCGGTATGGACACCCAGGACTGCCGTCCCAACAATGCCAGCCTGACCCGTGCCCAGCGCAACAGCTGGGAGTTCAAGCTGATGACCAGCGAAAAATTCCAGCAGGCTCTCGCCTGCAAGACCGAGGGGGATTATCCCTTCCGCTGGGGCTCCCGTCAATACGACCACTACAAGGAGGATATCGCCCTGTTTGCCGAGATGGGCATGAAGGTATACCGCATGTCTATCAGCTGGTCCCGTATTTACCCCAACGGCGACGACCCTCAGCCCAACGCAGAAGGCCTGGCCTATTACCGCAGCGTGTTTGAAGAGTGCAAAAAATATGGTATTAAAATTTTTGTCACCATGCTGCACTATGCCATCCCCGTCCATCTCGTCACCGAGTACGGCGGCTGGAAAAACCGCAAGCTGGTTGAGTTCTACTGCCGCTATGCCCGGACGCTGTTTGAAAATTACGGTGACATCGTGGACTACTGGCTGCCCTTCAATGAGATCAATGCCGGGCGCTTCAATCCCTACAACGGCTGCGGCCTCATTAAGGATCGGGAGGATCACTACGACCGGGCCGTACAGCAGGCGTTGCATCACCAGTTCGTTGCCAATGCCCTGACCGTAAAAATGGCCCATGAGATGCTGCCCGGCAGCAAAGTGGGCTGCATGATCGCCCGCTTTTGCCACTACCCTGCCACATGCCGCCCGGAGGACGTAATGCAGCAGATTCAGGACGAGCAGTACACCAACTGGTATTTCACCGATGTGATGGCGCGCGGCTACTACCCGGAGTACATCCAGGCGTATTTCCGCAAGAAGAATATCGCACCTCAGCTGGAACCCGGTGACGAGGAACTGCTGCGAACCTATACGGTGGACTTCATCTCCTTCTCCTACTACTTCACTCAGGTGTCCACCACCGATGCCGCCTGGGAAAAGACGGACGGCAACTTGGTCATTGCCAGCAAGAACCCCTATCTGGAATCCAGCGAATGGGGCTGGCAGAAGGACGCGCTGGGCCTGCGCATCACCCTGAATCAGATGTACGACCGGTATCACCTGCCTCTGTTTATCGCCGAAAACGGGCTGGGCGCTGTGGACACCGTAGAGCCGGACGGCAGCATCCACGACCCCTACCGCATCGACTACCTGCGCGACCACATCCGCTGTATGGAGCAGGCCATTGAGGACGGCGTGGATCTGTTCGGTTATACCATGTGGGGCATCATCGACCTAGTCTCCTGCGGCTCCATCGAGATGAGCAAGCGCTACGGCGTCATCTATGTGGACTGCGATGATTGGGGCAAGGGCACCTTCCAGCGCCGCAAAAAAGACAGCTTCTATTGGTATCAGAAGTGTATCCGCTCCAACGGGGAGGATCTGGATTGATGGAACTTATTTGCCGCAAGCCCTACGCGATCTCCGCCTTGCGGGAAGCCTTCCCTCAGGCGGTGATCCGGGAGAGATTCCAGCCCTGCGGTGCGCAGGCCGTTATTGCGGACCCGCAGGAGCTAACCCGTGAAAACCTGGATCAGCTGCCCGATCTGACCTTAGCTCTTTGCGCCAGGGCAGGCTTTGACGCTGCCGACACCGCATATTTGCGCCAACGCGGCATCCACCTGTGCAATGCGCGTGGACTGTACTCCGTACCCATTGCAGAGGACATCGTCTGCAAGATCTTGCTCTTTACCACCAATGCGCTGATTTATCAGCAGCAGGCTCGCCGCAGGGAATACCGTGCCCACCCGGAACGCCGCTGCCTATCCAGCATGACGGTCGGTTTTCTGGGCACCGGCTCCATCGCACGCGAAACGGCGGCCCGCCTGCGCCCCTTTGGCTGCCGCATTCTCGGCTACAAGCGCAGCCGGGTGGACACGCTGGACGGCTTTGACGCACTCTATTATGGCGACAGCCTCAACGAGCTTTTGCCTCAGTGCGACATCGTGGTGGCAAGCCTCGATCTGAACCCCTCCACCTTCCACCTCATTGGGGTCGAACGCCTGTCCCTCATGAAGGAGGGCGCGGCCCTCATCAACATTGCCCGCGGCCCGGTGGTTGACGAAGCCGCCCTCGTTGCGGCCCTGCAAAGCGGGCATCTGGCCTATGCGGGCCTGGACGTGTTTGAGACCGAACCCCTGCCTGCCACCTCACCGCTTTGGGATCTACCGCAGGCCGTGGTCACGCCCCATGCCTCCGGGCTGTGTGTAGAAAACCATCCGCGCTATGCCGCCATGGCAGTGGAAAACCTCCGCCGCTGGCAGGCACAGCAACCGCTGCAAAACCAGATATTCTGATTTTCCTCTTATGCCAAAAACGGCTCACCGCCCCGTTGCAGGGCAGTGAGCCGCTTTTGCGTTTAGTCC
>CAZYAX010000073.1:0-4804 GCA_964646195.1 uncultured Faecalibacterium sp.
CGATGTTCGGGCCTTCGGGCGTCTCAATGGGGCACATACGGCCGTAGTGGCTGTAGTGCACGTCGCGCACCTCGAAACCGGCGCGGTCACGGCTCAAGCCGCCGGGGCCCAGGGCGGACAGGCGGCGCTTGTGGGTCAGCTCGGCCAGGGGGTTGTTCTGGTCCATGAACTGGGACAGCGGCGAGGAGCCGAAAAACTCTTTAATGGAGGCCACCACCGGGCGGATGTTGATCAGCGCCTGCGGGGTGATCACGCTCTGATCCTGGCTTTGCAGGGTCATGCGCTCGCGGATGACGCGCTCCATGCGGGAGAAGCCGATGCGGAACTGATTTTGCAGCAGCTCGCCCACGCTGCGGATGCGGCGGTTGCCCAGATGGTCGATATCGTCGGTCGCGCCCAGGCCGTGGCCCAAGCCGTTGAGATAGTTGATGGAAGAAAGGATGTCGTCCACCGTGACGGTGCGGCCGATGAGCTGGTCGCGGTTCCTGCGCAGCAGCTCCTTTTGCTCCTCCACATCGCTGGTGCTGTCCAGAATCTTGCAGATCTCGGCAAAGCTGCACCGCTCGTTGATGCCGCACGCCTTCACGTCGAAGGAGAAGAAGCCCTGCGCGTTCACGCAGCCATTGGTGATGACCTTGACGGGCTTATCCTCCACCAGCACCGTCACCAGACGCACGCCGGCGTTGTCGGCCTTTTCGGCCAGAGTGCGGGTGATCTTCTCGCCTGCCTGGATCAGCAGCTCGCCGGTGCGGGGGTCGGCCACGTTCTCTGCGGCCACATAGCCGGTGATGCGGCGCGCCAGCGACAGCTTTTTGTTCATCTTATAGCGGCCGAAGCGGGAGAGGTCGTACCGGTGCGGGTCGAAGAACAGCATATTGATCTGGCTGGTGGCGGACTCCACCGTGGGAGGCTCGCCGGGACGCAGCTTGCGGTAGACCTCCAGCAGGCCCTCCTCCTGATTGCGGGTGGTGTCCTTTTCCAGGGTGGCGACGATGCGCTCATCCTCGCCGAAGTAGTTCAGGATGTCCTCGTTGGTCGAAAGGCCCAGCGCGCGGCACAGCACCGTGACGGGCAGCTTGCGGTTTTTGTCGATGCGCACATAGAACACGTTGGACGCATCGGTCTCATATTCCAGCCATGCGCCGCGGTTGGGGTTCATGGTCGCGCTGAACAGGTCGTTGCCGACCTTATCTTTCGCAGCGCCGTAGAATACGCCGGGGGAGCGAACCAGCTGGCTGACAATGACGCGCTCAGCGCCGTTGATCACAAAGGTGCCGGAGTCGGTCATTAAGGGGAAATCTCCCATGAAGATCTCCTGATCCTTGACCTCGCCGGTCTCCTTATTCAGCAGGCGGGCGGTGACGCGCAGCGGCGCGGCATAGGTGGCGTCACGCTCCTTGCACTCCTTGATGCTGTATTTGGGCTCCTTATCGAGGCGGAAATCCACAAAGCTCAGCGCCAGGTTCCCGGTATAATCCTCGACGGTGCCAATGTCGTGAAAGACCTCCTTGAGGCCTTCGTCGAGGAACCACTGGTAGGAATTCTTCTGGATCTCGATCAGGTTCGGCATTCCGATGACTTCGTCGATGTGAGAAAAGCTCATGCGCTCGGTTTTGCCGAGCTTTACGGGCTTGACCTTCATCATAAAATCAACCACTCCTTACTTTTATATTCTACGGATGCTGCATTGGTGGCAAATCATATCGTCAGGCTCACAGAAACGGCCCGCCCGGACAGAAAATTTTCGGCATTTTTCACAAACTTTGCGTTTTGCACGGCAAAGCAGAAACTGCCAAAATCCCGTTTTTGGCGCACTAAGCCATTTTGTGATACTGTTACAGTATAAAGCGGAAAAATCCTGTTGTCAAGCAGTTTTTTTATTTTTGGGCAAAAAAATTCCGCGCGCGCCATTTTTATGGCACGCACGGATGCGTGTTGGTTTATTTCGCCCAAGGGCTTGATTTTTTTGTTTTTTACGTCCTTGTCAAAAATCTTTTCGTCATTTTAGCCATTCTGGCCCATTGCTGTTTCGCGCTGTTCCGCGGTTTGGCGCAGCATTTTCTCCAGCTGCCGGGCCGGCGCGCCCAGCGGGCGGCCCTTATCCCACACCAGGCAGATGCTGCGCGCGGGCAACTGCTCCGCAAGGGGGATCTCAAACACCTCGCCCCGTTCCAGCGCTGACGCGGCAAAGCTGCGGGGCAAAAAGCCCAGCCCCAGGTCGTGCTGCACCATAGGCAGCACCTGGTCGGGGGTAGCCACCTCCACCTCCGGGCACAGCAGCTGACCGTAGGCGGCAAACAGCCGGTCGTAGAACGTCCCGGTGCCGGTGCCCCGCCCCAGGCACACCAGCGGGTAGGCCCCCAGCTCCCCGATGTGCAGCGTCTGCCCCCGCAGCCCGGCAAAGGAGGGCCCGCCGATGAGGATATCCCGGAACTCCATCAGCGCCACCTCGCGCAGCGGCGGGGCCACCCCGGTGGGCGTGGTGACGGTGGCCAGCTCCACCGACCCGTTTTTCACCGCCGCCACCGCCTGCGGCGTGGAGTGGTTGGTCACCCGGATACGGATGCCCGGGTACGCCTGATGGAACCGGTGCAGCACCGGCAGCAGCAACCCGCGCAGTGCAATGGCGCTGGCCCCAATGGACACGCTGCCGCTTTGCAGCAGGCGGCTGCGGTCCAGCTCATTCTCGGCCGCCTGGAGCTGCTCCTGCGCGATGCGCACATGGGCCAGCAGCTTCTCCCCTTCCGGCGTGAGGCTGACCCCCTTGTGCGAGCGCAGAAACAGACGGCACCCCAGTTGCTGCTCCAGATTGTTCATCGCGCGGGTGATGTTGGGCTGGCTGTTCATCAGCCCCTTTGCGGCGCGGGTAAAGCTGCCGTAGCGGGCCACATAATAAAAGATGCGGTAGTATTCATACGGGACGGCCACTGTCCCCTCCCCCTTTTTCATATCAATTTAATATATCCGGCATATTAAAAATACCTTTTACACCTTGCTTGCTTCTCAGTATAATACGGAGCAGATCATAATGCAAGCCGGGGCGCGCCGCTGCTCACAGCCTACGCATGGATATCAGCACGGGGCCGCCGCTCCTGCTGCCGCTTTTAACTGCAAAAGCATTTTTATGTGTAAGCTGCGAACAACCGCCTACGGCGCAAATGAGAGGGGTTTTATTATTATGAATAAGGATCTGACTGCCGGCAAGCCGGAGACGGTTTTGTGGCAGTTCTGCCTGCCGCTGTTCGGCAGCATCATCTTCCAGCAGCTGTACAACATTGCCGACAGCCTGGTGGCCGGCAAATTCATCGGCGAGAACGCGCTGGCCGCCGTGGGCAACAGCTATGAGATCACGCTGATCTTCATCGCCTTTGCCTTTGGCTGCAACATCGGCTGCTCGGTCATCGTCTCCCAGCTGTTTGGCGCGCGGGACTACCGGGACATGAAAACCGCTGTTTCCACGGCCATGCTCGCCAGCGCCGCGCTGTGCGCCGTGCTGATGGCCGTGGGCATCGGCGGGTGCGGCGCGCTGCTGCAACTCATCCGCACGCCGGAGGAGGTCTTTGCCGACTCGCGGCTCTATCTGGACATCTACATCTGGGGCCTGCCCTTTGTATTCTTTTATAATATCGCCACCGGCATCTTCTCCGCGCTGGGCGACTCCCGCACGCCGTTTCTGTTTTTGGCAGTGTCCTCCACGGCAAACATCGCGGTGGACATCCTGTTCGTGACGGCCTTTTCCATGGGCGTGGCCGGCGTGGCCTGGGCCACCTTTTTGTGCCAGGGCGTCAGCTGCGTGCTGGCGCTGGCTGTGGTGTTCCGCCGTTTAAAAACCTTTGACACTGCGGGCCGCGCACCGCTGTTCTCGCTGCCGCTGTTCAAAAAGCTGGTGGTCATCGCGGTGCCCAGCATCTTTCAGCAGAGCTTCATCTCGGTGGGCAACATCGTCATCCAGAGCGTCATCAACGGTTTCGGCCCCGGCGTCATGGCCGGTTATTCGGCGGCGGTCAAGCTGAACAATCTGGTCATCACCTCCTTCACCACGCTGGGCAACGGCATCTCCAACTACGCGGCCCAAAACCTGGGCGCGGGCAAACTGCCCCGTATCAGGCAGGGCTTCCGGGCCGGCCTCAAGCTGGTGTGGATGCTGTGCGTCCCGCTGGCCGCGGCCTATTTCTTCGCACCGCGGGTGCTGCTGGGGCTGTTCCTCGACCAGCCCACCGACGCCGCCGTGAGTGCCGGCATCGCCTACCTGCGCATCCTGTCTCCCTTTTACTTTGTTGTCGCCGCCAAGCTGGTCACGGATGGCATCCTGCGCGGCTGCGGCCAAATGCGGCAGTTCATGGCCGCCACCTTCGCAGACCTGCTTTTGCGCGTGGTGCTGGCCGCAGCGCTCTCCAAAACCGCACTGGGCTCCACCGGCATCTGGTGCGCCTGGCCCATCGGCTGGAGCGTGGCCACCGCGATGTCCTATGCCTTTTACCGCACCGGCACCTTAGGTGCGGCCGGGCGGCCGGAGGCTATGGTGCAGGACGATTGAGCAGATTGTCACCAAGTAGGAAAAAGTTCCTCCATTTGAGGGATATTTTTCGTTGTCCCACAAACGGAGGAGCTTTTCATTTTTAGCCAGACGCTCTCGCTTATCCTTCATTCCAGAATATCGTCAATGATCTGCTGAACATGCGCCACCTGTATGCCGGACAGGCCTGTAACATCCAAGTAGTGCTTATCGTCCCGTTCCAAAAGGAAATCGGTGGACACGGAAAACAGATCCGCTACTTTTACCAGCATTTCAATGGAGGGCAAT
>CAZYAX010000073.1:4904-6920 GCA_964646195.1 uncultured Faecalibacterium sp.
CTGCCCCCACTCCTGACACTGGCTCCACTGTTTCGGGCGGTTCTGGTGACAGCACCGGCATGATCCTCCTTGCCGGCGGCGCAGCCGTCGCAGCCGCATCTGCTTTCTATCTGTATACGCATCCCGATGTTATTCAGAACGTAAAGCAGCACATTCAGGACTTTTTCCAGGGTATCGCTGATAAATTCCAGCCTGCTGCCACCGCAGAAGATACTTCTGCTCAACCTGCGCCTGCCCAGTAAATAATCGCTCTGGGGCCATGCCCCCATTTTTCGAAAAAAGAGCGCCGTCCCTCTTGCAGGGATGGCGCTCTTTGCAGTACAATATAATTCAGCAGGTTATTTTGCACTTACCTCGTGCCAGGTCTCCTCGCCCTTGGCAAAGGCGTCTGTGCTCTCAAAGATGCCGCGCACCATGCTCTCAACGTCCTCGTCGGTGTAGAACGCCGTGTGCGGGCTGAGGATCACGTTCGGGAAACTGCGCAGCAGCGCCAGCTCCTGGTTGGGGATGATTTCACCGGCCAGGTTGTAGTAGTACAGGCCGTTCTCGTTTTCCAGCACGTCCAGGGCCGCGCCGCCCACCTTGCCGCTTTCCAGCGCGCGGATGAGCGCTGCGCTGTCGATCAGCTTGCCGCGGGCAGTGTTTACGATGGTCACGCCATCCTTCATCTTGGCCAGCGTCTCGTCGTTGATGAGGTGATGGTTTTGCGGCGTGGCGTTGGTGTGCAGTGTGATCACGTCGCTCTCGGCCAGCAGCGTGTCCAGGCTCACAGATTCGGCGTACCGCTTCGTTTCCTCGCCGGGGCAGATGTCGTACGCCAGCAGACGGCACCCGAAGCCGGACAGGTGCTTGAGCACTGTGCGGCCGATGCGGCCTGTGCCGATCACGCCCACCGTGCAGGTGGAAAGGTCGCGGCCCATCTTGCCCTTGAGCGAATAGTCCTGCACCTCCACGCGCTTTTGGATGTGGCCGAAGCGCCGCAGCGACATCATCATCAGCATGATCGCGTAGTTTGCCACGCCGTTGGCCGGATAGCCCACGTTGGACACCCGCATCCCCAGCTGGGCGGCGCGGGCCAGGTCCACATGGTCGAAGCCGATGGACCGGCAGCAAAGGTATTTGACACCCAGCGCATGGAAGCGCTCCACCATCTCACGGCCCATATTGCAGGGCGTCATGGAAACCGCATCGTACCCGGCGGCAAGGGCTGCGTTTTCCATCGTGGGGTACTCCTCGCTGTAGCCGAACTCGATGCCAAATTGCTTGCTGAATGCCTGCGCATAGCCCAGTTCATCAAAGGGGCGCAGCGTGTAAAAGAAAATCTTGGTCTCCATCGTTACACTCTCCTGGTTTTGAAGCCTTCCATCCGCTTCGGTGCTGCGCGTCGGGGCGTTTGCCGCGCGATCCTGAGGCTCCGTAGAATTATTATCTTCATAATAGCACGAACCGGGCCGGACGGAACGATTTTATACTCTACATACATACTGAATTTTCATCATCTTTTAAGTGAAACAAATTGGAGGAAGCATGTCTCTGTTGCCATTGAAAAACCTTACAGGCCGCCCCGCCGATGCGGATGCCCTGCGCGCCGAGCGCGCCCAGGCGCAAAGGTTCGGGCGGGTCGCGCTGGGCAGCCAGCATCTGTTTTTGTCCCGCATTCTCGGCCTGGGCGGCGGCTTTATCGCCTACGAGGACATCGAGCGCTGGTATATCCGCCAGCTCGAGGCCACCGTGGAGGTGTCGGAATTTTATTCCTATATGTTCGTCATCGAGTATGCCAAAAACGGCGGCTTTGAGGAGTTTGCAATCAATTTTGAGGAAAAGAAAAAGGTGGACGCGCTGCGCGCCGCCTTTGCGGCGGCCCACCCGGAGATCCCCTTTGGCCGCGACCCCAGCCGGAAAAGCAAGCTGAACTGGTAGCATGGCCTACATATGAAAAGCAGCCATGCAACCGAAAGCGGCATCAGGCACGAAAATCAATTTTTGTGATTTTTTCGGCCTTTTTGAAAAAAGGCC
>CAZYAX010000074.1:0-2479 GCA_964646195.1 uncultured Faecalibacterium sp.
CTTACTCCACCCAGCCCAGGCCGAGCTCCGGCTTCCAGGCCCACATGCTGTGCTGGAGCCAGGTTTCCGGCAGGGCGTAGCCAGGCAGCAGGGTGAGCTGTGCATCGGTCTCGTTCGGGTCCAGAGAGCCGTAGTAATCAAAGGCGTTGCCCTTAAAGGCGCTGTCGTAAACCTTGGTAAAGGTGTAGGTCCTGAGGCCCACACGCTTTTCGGCGGTGCGCTCACCAAACAGGGTGAGGTAGACCATGTGGCCGTCCACGACCTGATAATTCATTTCGTCCGGGCCGGTGGCGTCCCAGGTCTGGGCCTCGGCGATGTCCTGGGTGAGGTAGCCGATGCCCAGCCGGCTGGCATAGTACCAGTCGTTGCCGGCCTCATCGGTGTAGCGCAGGCGGTAGACCGTCGGCAGCTGCACCTGCTGCCAGCTGTCCAGCTCCACGCCGTAGTAGGTGTAGCAGACCGCGTGCTCATTGGGCGCTGCACCGCCGGACTGTACGCTGTAGGCGTAGACGCTGGCGATGTCGGTGGTCCAGGACAGGCCGCTGGCCTTGTGGTTTGCCTGGTCATAGACCAGATGATCCGGCTTGACCGTAATGGTCATGGTGTTGTACACCGGGGTGAACGCCCAGTTCTCATAGGTGACCTGAATGGTGGTCTTGCCCCGGGTGGACGAGGAAACGTTGTAGTCCTTGCCGGCGGTCAGAGTAAGCACGTCGCCGTACTGGCTTTGCAGGGTGATCGTGACGTCGGCGGTGGTAACGCCGGAGCCGTCGATCTCCGCAGGCCAGCTTGCGGTAAACTCATCGGCATAGTCGTCGCAGAGGATGGGCTTGCTGCCCGTGCCGTTCCAGCTCCAGGCGGGCTGGAGCGCGGTATAGTTCATCACGGCCAGATCCGTGGCAGAGCGGCCGTAGATGAAAACGTGGACCGGGATGATCTGGGTCTCCACTTCCTCGCCGTCATAGAGGATGCCGCTGACCTGCAGGCGGAAGTAGTAGTTGCCGGAGCCGTCGCCGCCAAAGCAGCTCCACTCCCGGCCGCAGCCAGTCTCGGCGGTGATGGCATAGCCGTCGTTGTTCCAGACCAGATCGCCAGAGCGCAGGGTATAATCCAGGCGGCCGTCCTTCCACTCGCCCTCCAGGCGGGTGGCGGCAAACTTCAGCTCGGAGGTGGTGTAGCCGTCGCCGGCCACCAGCTCGACCGTAGCGTTGCTGCTGTCAATCTTGCTGTCGTCCAGGCCGTCCTGGGTCAGCACCAGGGTCGCGCTCTTTTCATACCGGATGCCGCTGCCGTCCGAACTGGCCACCAGGCAGCTGCCGCCCTGGGTGTCGGCGGTGCCGTACACCTCGCCCTCCACGGTCAGCGCGGGGCCCTGATAGGCGGGCTCTACTGCAATGGGCGCGCTGCCGCCGGGCCCTCCCAGGCCGCCGGGGCCGCCGTCCGGGCCGGCTGCCGCTGCCGTAAGGCATCCGCCCGCCAGCATCGAGCCGGCTATGGCCGCTGCCAGCAGCATCGAAGCCGCTTTTTGAATGCGTTTTCTCATAAGTGCTCCTTCTTTCTGTTGTGTGTTATAGGGATGGGCGTTCCGCCGCCCATAGGGATAAGGATTCAGGCGTCCTCTTCAAACAGATGGTTGGGGTCGTACAGCACATTGCCCGCCTTGCCGGGGTGGTCGTGGGGGCGCGCCAGGCAGCCCAGCTGGCCCATAAAGTCCTCCGGGATGGCGGCGTCGGTGCGGTCCAGGATCTGGCCACACAGCTCGATGCTGTCGGTCAGGATCTGCTTGGGGGAGGTAAAGCTGCCGTGGTTGCGCAGCACGGTGTCGAACTCCGCCGCGTATTCCTGCATATGCTGCAGGCCCCGGCGGTAGGCCTCGATGGGCGCGCTCTCCTTGAACAGCAGCAGGGTATGCTCGCCGCAGGCATCCCCAAAGACGGCGGTGCGGTCCTCGGGGATGAGGAAGATCAGCGACCCGGTGGTATGGCCGGGCACCTCGATGGGGCAGACGCGCACGCCGCCCAGGTCAAAGACATCGCCCTCGTTCAGGGGCAGGTAGGGCGCGGTGCGGCTGGGCAGAAAATCCGCCTCCGTCACCCCGGCAGGCATCCCGCCGGGGCCATGGCGGACGTCCCAGATACGGCGCTCGCGGGTGCTGTGCCATTGCTCCAGAGCCCAGTCCCGCTCGTTGAGATACACCATATCAAACTGGCCTGCGCCGCCCGCGTGATCCATGTGCCCGTGGGAGAGCAGCACCACATAGGGCGTACCGGTCAGCGTTTCCACATAACGTTTCAGGTCGCCAAAGCCAAAGCCGGTGTCCAGCAGCGCGGCGCGGCGGCTGCCCTGCACAAGATACATGCACACGCCGCAGGGAGTTATAATCCGGGTCAGATGGGAACTGACCTTTTCGGAAGTAAAGAAAGGCATGTTGCGCTCCATTTCTGCAATCGGTAATTGGTCAAAGAAAGTGGGAAAAAGA
>CAZYAX010000074.1:2579-6745 GCA_964646195.1 uncultured Faecalibacterium sp.
AAAGAAAGTGGGAAAAAGAGAAGCCGGGACGGGGAACCCCGCCCCGGCTTGCCTGCGTAAAACCGGGTTTTGTTACCCGGCGTCTTCGTCAAAGCCCAGGATAATGGTAGCGGCGCAGCCCACGACCAGCGCGACGGCGGCGGAAATGGCTGCCCAAACAACGTTGCTCACGCTGCCGCCCACATAGCCCAGGAAGTTCAAAAAGTTCATGGCCGGGGCCAGCTGGTAGACGGTGACGCCTGCGATGCCGCCGACCAAACCGCCGGCAAAGCCGCCGATAATCTGGGCCAGCAGAGGCTTTTTATACTTCAGCATAAAGCCGTACAGAGCCGGCTCGCCGACGCCGCCCAGGAAGTTTGCGATGAAGAAGGTGCCGATCTGCGCCTTGGTCTCCTTCTTTTTGGCCTTGATAAAGCCGCCCAGCAGCACGCCGTAGGTGGCAAACGCGGTGAGGCCGGAGGCGGCCAGGACGAAGTTGTCGCTGCCGGCCTCCATGATGTTGACAAAGGCGAGGGTAATCAGGACGAGATGCATACCACAGGTCAGCAGCACGCTCCACAGGGCAGTGACCAGCGCAAAGCCGATGGGGCCGGCCACGTCGTGCAGGCCGTTGAGCGCAGCGCCCACCAGGTCGCCCAGCCAGTAGCCCACGGGGCCGAAGAAGCAGAAGGTGAGCGGGATCATGATCAGGATGGTGAGCAGCGGGGTGAACACGGTGGACAGGAAGTCCGGGATGTACTTTTTAAAGAAGCGCTCCACATAGCTCATGCACCAGGTGGCCAGGATCATAGGCACGATGGTGCTGCTGTAATTGCGCAGCGCGCAGGGGATGCCGAACACCGTGAAGGAAGCGCCCTCCACGCCGGCCATTGCAACAAAGGTGGGGTGGATGAGCATAGCGCCCAGCAGGATGCCCAGGATCGGGGTGCCGCCGAATTTTTTGGCGCCGGTGTAGCCGATGGCGATGGGCAGGAAGTAAAAGCCCGCGTCGCCCAGGAAGGTGAACAGGACGTAGAGGTCGCTTTCCGGCGAGAGCAGGTTGAGCACGCCCTGGCCGAACAGCGCAGGCACCATCTTGAGCAGGCCGGCCACCAGCAGCAGCGGGATCAGCGGGGTCATGCAGCCGGCAATGCCGTTCAGGATGCCGTTGAAAAAGCCCTTGACCGTGAGCTTCTGCTTGGGCTGATCCAGGTTCTCGTCGATGGCCGCTTTCTTTTCAAAACCGCCCATGGCGCATACCTCGTCGTAGACCTTGGTCACGTTCTGGCCGATGACCACCTGGTACTGGCCGCCGGCCACGACTACGCTGAGCACGCCGTCGATCTTTTTGATTGCGTCCTTATCGGCGCGGGATTCGTCCTTCAGGTTGAAACGCAGCCGGGTCATGCAGTGGGTGACCTGGTTCACGTTTTCCTTGCCGCCGACGGCGGACAACACGTTTTCGGCGATTTGTTGATTCGTTGCCATATCTGAATTCCTCCTCATGCAACATAAACCTTGTGCCGCCCGCAGGGTGCAGGGCTGCACGCGATGGGATTAAATATTTTATATCATTATTTTCTGAATTTGTAAATATTCAATTTATACAAACTTATCCGGATATTCTTGTGCTTTTCCACAATTATAACGGCTTTTTTGCTCAAAACAGACAGAAAAAAGGTGAATTATAGATTCATTTTAAATATTTCTTTCAAATGTTTTTCCGAAAAATCTTGAGTTTTTCGCCGCGTTGCTTTACAATAGAGATACTACGATGCTTCATAAAGGAGGGCGTTGCCCATGACCCCGCTTCAGCTTATGGAAGCGCACAAGGCCGATTTTACCCCCAATGACCTTTTGATCTATCACTCCATCCGCGAAAACCCCGCGCAGGTGACCTATAAGACCATCAGCCGCCTGGCCGAGGACTGCGGCGTTTCGCAGCCGGCGCTTTCCCGCTTTGTCAAAACGCTGGGCTACAGCCGCTATCAGGATTTCCGCTCTGAGCTCACGGCCTGGCTGGCGCTCCAGTCCGAGCAGGAGGCCCAGGGCACAAACCACCTGAGCTACTTCAATCAGCTTTACCGGCTGCTGCAGGAGGCCGAAAAGCTGCTCACCGCCGGCTATATGCAGGAGCTGGCCAGCTACGTTGACCGGCACCGGAACATTCTGTCCACAGGGCTGGCCAAGAGCTTTCAGCCGGCGCAGCTCTTTGAGATCCTGATGCGCAAAAAATCCCGCGCGGTGCATGCGGTGCCCTACGACTTTTTGGGCGAAAGCGCCGATTATATGGAGGAAAACGATCTGCTGGTCCTGTTCTCGGTGGGAGGGAGATCCAACATAATGTCCGAGGTGCAGCGCACAAAGGGCAAGGTGCTGCTGGTCACCGCCAGCCTGGACCCGCCCCGCCTCGACTGTATTGACCGGACGGTCGTGCTGCCCTATGTCACGTCAGACCCCGAGTCCAGCTCGGTTTCGCCGGTGCTGTTCGATATTTTTGTAGAGCTGCTGGTGTCCTATCTGCCGCCCCGGCGGTGAGGAGGCGCCGCGCCCGGTCTGCCGCTCCGGCTGCAGGGCCCGCCCCGCCCCGGATGCGCCAGGCAGAATATACACCTGACAAGGAGGTATTCCCGTATGCAAACCACCCTCGATCCGCTCCGCTTTGACCCCGACGCCTATCAGGTAAAGACCTGCACCCTGGACGGGGAGAGCATCACCTACCGCGCTTTTGAAGGGCTGCGCTACTGCGCCCGCCCGGAGGACCCAATCCAGATGCTGAACCTGTTTGCGCCGGAGGCCCTGTACCAGGGGCAGAGCCTCCACGGCTACACCCTGCACACCGCGCCCATCTTTGTGCTGAACACGGTGGGAGGCTATATGCCCGGCCCCGCCACCGAGCCGGGGCGGGACTTTAAGGGCAACATCAACATGCTGTTCCGCTGCTTGCAGCATGGCTATGTGGTAGCCTCGGTGGGCGTGCGGGGGCGCACATCCGGCACGCGCAGCGATGACTTCTTTGTGGGCGGCGTCGTGCGTGGGGAGGAAGCGGTCAGCGACCACTTTACCGGCAAAGCGCCGGCCCTTGTGGTGGATATGAAGGCCGCGCTGCGCTACCTGCGCCACAACAAAGACCGGATTCCCGGCGACACCGAGCGCTTTGTGACCAGCGGCACCAGCGCGGGCGGCGCGCTCTCCGCCTTGACGGGGGCCACCGGCAACAGCGCCGATTATCTGCCCTACCTGGCGGCCATCGGCGCGGCGGAAGAACGGGACGATATCTTTGCGGCCAACTGCTACTGCCCCATCCACAACCTGGAACATGCCGACGCCGCTTATGAGTGGGAGTTCTCCGGCATTTGGGAGTATCACCGCACCAGGCACAGCCAGCAGGGCGGCAAGGTGGTGCGCGTCCCGGTCACGGGCGAGCTGACGCCCGCCCAGCAGGAGCTCTCCCGCGCGCTCAAGGCGCAGTTCCCCGCCTACCTGAACGGTCTGGGCCTGACGGCTCCGGACGGCACACCCCTGACGCTGGACGCGGCCGGAAACGGCAGCTTTAAGGACTATGTAAAGGGCTGGCTGATAAAATCCGCCCAAAGGGAGCTGGAGACCCGCTCCTCCTGCGAGGGGCTGCCGGAGCTGGCCGTGGCCCATGCCCGCCCGGAGGATCTGGCCTGCCTGACCCTGAAGAACGGCCGGGTGACCGGCCTGGATTGGGACGGCTACCTGCGCTTTATCACCCGCATGAAGGCCGCCCCCGCTTTTGATGCGCTGGACATGAGCAGCCCGGAGAACGAGGAGTTCGGCACAGAGCAGTGCAAAGCGCGCCACTTTACGGCCTTTTCGCTGGCGCACTCCACAGCAGCGCAGCCCGCGCTTGCCGGGCCGGAGCTGGTCCGGCAGATGAACCCGCTGGCCTACATCGGCACGGAGGGAACGGCCCCGCACTGGCGTGTGCGCCACGGCGCGGCCGACCGGGACACCTCGTTTGCCATCCCGGTAATCCTGGCGACGGTGCTGCAAAACCGGGGCTATGACGTGGATTTCTTCCTGCCGTGGGCCCTGCCGCACAGCGGCGAATACGACCTGCCGGAGCTGTTCCGCTGGGTGGACGAACGCGCAGGGGCGGAGTAAACCGCCGGACGGGGCGTATTTCCGGGCGGTACTCGGACGGCACTTGAACTATACTT
>CAZYAX010000075.1:0-6723 GCA_964646195.1 uncultured Faecalibacterium sp.
AAAAAGCAGTCCCATACTACAAAATGTCCAGGACAAAGTCTGCATCCTATATGCAAAATTTACACCACACCTCAATAATCCTTCTGCACCCCCAGCATAGCGCGGATATAGGCAAACGTGCGTTCCCTTCCCTTTTCCTTCACCATCCACAGCAGCTTTTCCAGCATGGCCTGCGTGTCCGGGTGCATCATGTAGTGGCTCTTGCTGCGCTCATAGTAGTCCCACGCGGCCGAATCGGTGTATTTGTCGCCCATGTAAATCTGGCTGGCTGCCACCCGGTCGCACACCATCTCGCACACATAGTTCAGCGGCATCTTCATACCCGCCATGCCCTTTTTGTCCAGGCTGTAATCGATCCAGTATTCCAGATGGTGCTTGTTGCGGCCCTTGTGGTGCAGCCAGGCCGCCGTGTAGCCCTTGTCCAGCCGCTCGGCCTCGTTGGGGCTGTGGTCGCCTTGGTAGTAGATGCAGCCCGGGATAAACTCGGTGGGGCTGTATTTGCTCAGATCGTGCAGCAGGCCCTGCTTATATAGGCCGCACTCGAAGCAATATTTCATCACCAGCAGCTTGTGCCGGGTGATCGTATTAAAATGGCCTTGGATGTTCATTCTTCTCTCCTCCTTATTTGTTCATACTGCTCCCGCGGAACGCCACCGTCACACGGCCTTCTTTCAGCCCGCGCAGGCCGGCGCTCTCGGAAAAATCCTCCCGGTCCTTCGTCAGGCTGGGGTTATAATACGGGTCGTTGAGGATGTTGTCCTTGCCGTGCTTTTCGTACAGGCGGGCATGCTCCTGCTCAAAGCGGGCGCGCTTGGCCGGGTCCTTTTCGTCGCCGCCGCGGCTCTTGCTCTCGTAGTGGTACAGCTCCGCATAGGGCGTCCAGACGATGCGGCCGCCCGCGTCCCGTACCCGCAGGCAGAAGTCCACATCGTTGAACGCCACCGTAAATTTTTCGTCCAGGCCGCCCACCGCGTCGTACACCGATGCCTTCACCAGCAGGCAGGCCGCCGTGACGGCAGAAAAGTCCTGCACCGTGGCCGCGCGGAACATATAGCCGCTGCCGCCGCGCTTGTGGTATTTGTGGCTGTGGCCCGCGTAGCCGCCCAGCCCCGTGATGACGCCCGCGTGCTGGAGCGTATCGTCCGGGTAGTAGAGCATGGCCCCGCACACATCCGCGCCGCCGGGGCGGGCGCATTGGCGCAGCATCTCGGTAAGCCAGTCGCCGTTCAGTACCTCCACATCGTTGTTCAAAAGCAGCAGGTATTGCCCCGTTGCGTACCGGCGGCCAAAGTTGTTGATGGCCGAAAAGTTAAAGCCCTTTTGCGGCCAGGTCACCACCCGCAGCCCGTCGTAACGCCGCTGCGCCTTTTTGTAATAGGCAACGGTCTCCGCCTCGGTGGAGTTGTTTTCGATCACGATGACCTCGTAGTTGTCCCACTCTGTCTTGCGGTAGATGCTGTATAGGCACTTTTCCAGGTCGTCCGTGTGGTCCTTGTTGGGGATAAGGATGCTTACCTTCGGCTCGCCCTCGATGGCCCACCGGATTCGATAGGTACTGGGGAACAGCCCATCGCACACCTCGCCCGCGCGGCCGGTGCGCTCCAGATGGTCTGTCAACGCCTTTTTGGCCGCAGCCGCCACATAGGGCTTGGCCCCGGTGCCGCCGGAGGTGGACGCCGTATGCACCCGCCAATAGTACAGCACCTGCGGCACATGGGCTGCGCCGCCGGTGCGCTCCAAAAGCCGCAAAAACAGGTCGTGGTCCTGGCTGCCGTCGCACGCCGGGCGCTCGCCGCCCACCGCATCGAACAGCTGCCGCCGGAACACCGCCAGATGGCAGATGTAGTTGCAGCACAAGAGATAATCCGGTGCGTAGTCCGGCTTGAAGTGGCCTGCCAGCGGGCGGGTGATCTTGTTGCGGAACAGCGCCTCGTCGCTGTAAACAAAGCCGTCCGGCTCGCCGCGCTGCCGCAGCAAAAGGATTGCCTTGCCCATGGTGTACAGCGCATGGGGGGCCAGCACGTCATCGTGATCCGCAAGGGCCAGGTATTCCCCCTCTGCCAGCGCGGCGGCGGCATTTGTGTTGGCCGCAATGCCCTGGTTTGAAATCTTTTTGTATACGATCTGTTGATTTTTTGCCTGATATTCCCGCACGACCTTTTCCACATAGGCGTGCGCCTCGTCCGAAGCGTCCGCCAGACACAGCTGGCCGTTGGGTGCGGTCTGCCCGATGAAGGAATCAAGATATTCCCGCAGGTATTTTTCCGGTGTATTATACAGTGGGGTCAAAATGCTGATGACCGGCAGCCCGCAGTCTGCCGCAGTGTGGCCCGCAAACTCCGCGCGCTGGGTCGCCAGCACCTTTTTCGCCGGCAGATACCGCGCGTACTTGCCGAAAAAACGGCGCTTAAAAAAGCCTGCCCCACGCCGGAGCATGGTAAAAAAGCCCTCGTCCCGCGTCAGGGTGACGGTATAGTGCAAAAGCTCCCGGATGCGTTTGAGCCTCTGATCCATCGGATATCGAACTTCCTCTCATAAATTAGAACGCCGCTCCTGCGCCCAGCCTCCCAGAGCGGCGGCGCAGGAGTTTTCCAAGCAAATGTCCAGGAGGTGGGGCCCCGTTGCCATAGGCAATGGGGCGGAATCCTGGGTTCCGGGCTATTTGCGGGAAAAGCTCCTAAGCCGGCGCTCTCGCACTGAGTTGCCCGGAACGGCGGCGCCTTCGCCCTGTCTCACCGCCCGAAGTCCGGGCCAGGCTCGACATCGGGCAAAACATAGCTGCGGTAATAGGCACAGCGGCCCTCGGCCTTGCCATAAGTGATGTAATGCCGGTAATAGCGGGGCCAATCGTCCCCGTATGAGCGCCGGAGATCCACATAATTATCGCGGTACACCTCCGGGTCGAACTCGGCGCTGCCCTGGCGGCCCTCGGCCATGCCCGCCAGCACAAAATGCTCCAAGATCGCCGCCGCGTCGCCGCCGTAGGCTGCGGCCACATCCGGGTAGCGCCCGGCGTAATAATGCAGATTATACACGGCGGCGTAATCCATGCCGCCGTATACGGTCGGGTAATCCCGCTCCCCCTGCTCGAGCTTTGCATCAATCGTGATGGGCTCGTCCCACCGGCCGATGCCGATAAATCCCAGATACCAGTCGATCTCCTGCCGGTGGCTGTCCGTATCCATGTATTTGAACACGTCGTAGGCCTCGCGCTTGTTCTGCGCAATGTAGCTGCGCAGCGCCTCCGACCCCTGCGCGGCGGCCGCGCCGTATTCCGCCGCCGTGCCGCCAATCAGGCCCCACTTCTGCGGTTCCCCGGCAAAATCCAGATAGGTGCGGAAGATGGCCGCGTCCACCATGTCGTTGCGCTCGGCCGCGTAATAGGTGTAGGCATAAAAGGCCGCCTGCTCGTGCTCGCTGCCAATGGCATCGAAGCCCTGCTCGGACAGGATGATGCGGTGCTGCGAACCGTAGGTATCGCGGATATAGTCCGTGAGCACGTTGAGGTTGGCCGCCGTCACGCACAGGGTGTCCATGGAGGCGGTGGTGCGCTCGTTGAACCACAGCCGGTTGTCGATGATCTGGGTCGAGTCCAGCACAGCCGCATACGGGTGGTAAGCAATGTTCCACACCACCTGCGGGAAGCGGGCTGCCATCTGCGCGGCAAAGCTGTCGATGTACGCCCGGCCCGCAAAGCCGCTGCCCGTCTCGTCCCGCGCCCAGTTGTGCTGGAGCGAGAGATATACCTTGGCCCCGATGTTGCCGGCGGCATCCAGCTGCCCTTGCAGCATGGCCGTTGCCTCGGCATAAATGGCCGTGTTGTCCTCCAGAGCGGTCAGTCCGGTGTAGTGGTATTCGTTGGGGCAGTTCACCTCATTGCCCACGATCCAGTTTTCGATCAGGCAGCCCGGCTCGCTGTAGGTACGCGCCACCGCGCCCAGCAGCGCTTCCAGTAGCTGGGCCGCATCCGCTTCACGGGTGTTCCAGCCATAATAGGGGTGGCCGGGCTGGCGCGCCGTGGGGTAGACCAGCTGCTGCAAGGCCGGATCCTGCGGCCAGCTCAGCAGCAACACCGCCGTCACCGTGATGCCTTTTTCGTTCAGGGCGCGCACCGGGCCGGTATAGCGCAGCAGCTCGGACGTAAAGTAGTAGGTTTGCCCCGCCACCTCCACGCTGCCCACCGCGCCCTCCGGCGCGGTGCTGATGCAGCCGGTCAGATCCAGGTTGATGAGCACATGCTTCACATTCAGCTGTTCTGTGTCCTCCGCTGTGAGGAACTCCAGGCCCTGGATGCCCTTTTTATTGCCAATTTGCGCGCCGGTATCGGCCGTGCTGCCCGCCGCGCTTTGGCTCCACGGCAGGTTCCACGCCGACGCGCGGGCCTCCGGCCGGGTGGCCAGGCACAGCAACACAAGGGCCGCCAGCGCCAAGGCCACAATTTTTTTATACGTCGTTTTCCTCGTCATTTATGCTTCGCCACGCTGCACCGCCTTGTAGGCGTCGCAGACGGTCTTTGTATCGCCGTTCATTTTAAGGGAGCCGTGGCTCAGCCAGGCCACTTTGCCGCACATGCGCTCGATCTGCTCGATGGAGTGGGACACCAGGATCACCGTAGTGCCGCCCGCCATCAGCTCCTGCATGCGCTGCTCACACTTTTGCTGGAACAGGAAATCGCCCACCGACAGCACCTCGTCCGCGATCAGGATCTGGGGCTTGGTGATGGTGGCGATGGCAAAGCCGATGCGCGCCACCATGCCGGAGGAGTAGTTTTTGAGCGGCACATCCAAAAAGTTTTGCAGCTCGCTGAACTCCACGATCTCGTCAAATTTTTCCTTGAGGTATTTGGGCGAATAGCCCAGCACCGTGCCGTTGAGGTAGATATTCTCCCGCGCGGTGAGGTCCATATCAAAGCCCGCACCCAGCTCGATGAGCGGCGCGATGGTGCCATTCACAGTCACTTTGCCGCGTGTGGGCTTGTACACGCCCGCAATGGTCTTGAGCAGCGTAGATTTTCCGCTGCCGTTCAGGCCCACCAGGCCGTAAAAGTCGCCGGGCATAATGTCCAGACTGACATTTTTCAGCGCGTAAAACTCGTCGTAATGAAGGCGGCCCTGCACCATGGCGAGGAAATATTCCTTCAAGCTCTCGTGCTTTTCGGTCGAGAGGTTAAAGCACATCGACACATTCTCGACGCGGATGATCGGTTCCATAGCCAGCCCCTCCCCTAAATATGCAGCACAAAGCGGTCCTGCGTTTTGCGGAACACCACAAGCCCCGCCGCCATCGAGACCAGCGCGCACCCGCCGCATACCAGCACCATAGAGAGCGTGAGCCCCTGGCCCCACATCACGGCGCGGCGGAAGCCGGTGATATACCAGTACATCGGGTTCAGGCGGATGATCTGCTGCATGCTGAACCCGCCCACCTCAAAGGTCATCTGCGCAGGGTCGTAGAAGATGGCGGAAAAGTACAGCAACGCGGTGATAAACACGCTCCAGATGTGCATGATATCGCGGAAGAACACGGTGCCCGCCGCCAGTACAAGACCCACGCCCAGGCTAAAGAAAAACAGCGTCACCAGCGGGTACAGCGCCTCAAACACCGTCCAGTGGAACGGGCTGCCCGTAAAGATCATGACCAGCAGCAGCGCCACAAAGCTGAACACGCAGTTCACCATAGCGAAGCAGCATTTTTCCAGCGGGAAGATATATTTGGGAACATACACCTTTTTGAGCAGCGGCGCGGCGCTGAGCACGCTGCTCATCGAGCTGGATGTCGCCTCGTTAAAGAAGTTGAACAGCAGCTGGCCGCACATCAAAAACACCGGGAAATTATCGATGCCGCTGCCCCGCATATCCATCAGGCTGCTGAACACGGCCCAGTACACCAGGCACATGAGCAGCGGGTTGAGCACGCTCCACACTACGCCCAGCACGCTGCGGCGGTACTTGAGCTTAAAATCCCGGCTCACCAGGTTCCACAGCAGGTAGCGGTAGCGCCAAAAATCCAAAAAACTTGCCTTCAGCTTTTCCACGCCGTTCACCATTTTTCAAAAAACTCAAACTTCTGCGCAGCGAAGGGTTCATGCAGCTTATCCTTGGCGCTGGTCTTATATTCGCAGCCGCAGTCCGGCCACTGCACGTTGACGGTGGGATCGTCGTAAGGGATGCCGCCCTCCGCCGTGGGGTCGTACACATCGGTACACTTATAGCAGAACTCGGCCACATCGCTCAGCACCGCAAAGCCATGGGCAAAGCCCTCGGGGATATAGAACATCTTTTTATTTTCGTCCGAAAGGGTCACGCCCACCCATTTGCCAAAGGTGGCGCTGTGGGGCCGGCAATCCACGGCCACGTCGAACACCTCGCCGCGGGTCACGCGCACCAGCTTGCCCTGCGTATGCTGCTTTTGGAAGTGCAGCCCCCGCAGCACACCCCGGGTGGAGCGGCTCTGGTTATCCTGCACGAACTCCATCGGGATCCCCGCCGCCGCGAAGTCCTCTTTTTTATAAGTCTCCATAAAATAGCCGCGGTCATCTCCGAACACCTGCGGTTCAATGACCACCACGCCCGGAATTTCGGTTTGTACAAATGTGAACTTACCCATCGTTCATAACTCCTCTTTATAATTTTTCCAGTTTATGATTTTTCCAGCCTTTTTTGAAAAAAAGGCTTCGGCCAAAAAACTTTTTATTATTTATATAGTTATGCGTTTCGCAAAGGG
>CAZYAX010000076.1:0-6702 GCA_964646195.1 uncultured Faecalibacterium sp.
CCATGGGGTTCCAAGGGGCCCGCAGGCCCCTTGGCCGTGCCCGCCGCTTCGGAACTAGGCGCGGCTTTTTCCGCCGCTTTTTGGCCGGACAAAAAGCGGCAAGCTCCCGGCCAGATGCCGCTGGCCACAAAACGAAAAAACCCAGCGTCAGCACTCGCTGACAAAAACGGCAAATTCAGCAGCCGCTGACCCCAAAAGGAAAAACCGCGCTGCCAGCACGCCGTCAATTCCCACAAAAAAACGCCCAGAACCCGAAGGCTCTGAGCGTCACACTCTTATCTTCCGGTTTCCCGCAGGATTTGGCACCTTACGCATCGCTGCGCAGGTTGTCGGGCTTCACAGGGCCTGTCCCCTCAGCCACTCTTGATAAGTCGGTATTCAGTTGTCCTGTGCGGTATTGTAGCATCCGCACCGGGGATTGTCAAGGGCAAAATGCGCTGTATGCACAAAAAACTCCCGTACTTTTGCACAAAACGACGGTTTTGTCTCAATACCCCTTTGCTTCCTGCCCGCTCAGCAGCTTGACCGCACGGCTGGTGCCCAGACGGTCTGCGCCCAGTGCCAGAAACTTTTCCATATCCTCCACCGTGGAGATGCCGCCCGCGGCCTTGACCTTGCAGCGGCCCTTCACGCAGCGCACGAACAGCTCGATGTCGTGGAAGGTCGCGCCTGCGGTGGAAAAACCAGTGCTGGTCTTGATATAGTCTGCGCCCGCCTCGCATACCAGATCGCACATTTTCTCCTTCTCGGCGTCGGTGAGCAGGCAGGTCTCGATGATCACCTTGAGCACCTTGTCCCCCACGGCGCGTTTGACAGCGGCAATGTCCTCCCGCACGGCGTCGTACTCGCCGTTTTTCAGCCGGCCGATGTTGATCACCATATCCACTTCTTCTGCGCCGTTCTCAATGGCCGTCTTGGCCTCGAACGCCTTGGACGCAGTGTCCATCGCGCCCAGAGGGAAACCGACCACGCAGCACACCGGGATGCGCCCCTTCATATACTCCACCGCCTGCTTCACATAGCAGGTGTTGATGCACACCGACGCAGTGTGGTTGGCGATGGCCTCGTCGCACAGCGCCTGGATCTGCGGCCAGGTAGCCTCTGGTTTGAGCAGGGTGTGATCCACATGGGCCAGTATCTCTTCACGGGTCATGGTTTATTCCTCCTTATTATTTCTTCTGACGGCGGGGGCTTGCCTTTACCATGCCCACCGCGCTGAGCACGATGGCCGTGGCCGATACCACCGTACCAATGATGCCCAGCACCAGACCCGCTACACGAAATCCAAATCCTTTCAGCATAACAAAAACCTCCATCTTTGTGCAATTTATTCGAAACCGGGCCCTCAGCCCGTTACGAGCTCAGCGGTCCGCTTCCTTTGTTTTGCGGAACACGATCCACTTGCTGAACACATAGTTCAGCACGATCACCACGCCGTTGGACAGCACCTTGACGCCCAGCCCCCAGAGGGTCTGTGCCTGCGCGGCATCCAGCCAGCGGCCTGCCACGGCCAGCAGCATCCCTGCGCCCGCCGCACCCAGCAGGTTGCCGCCGATGAGCATAATGGCGGCGTCCAGCACCAGCGTTCCCAGGCGGCAGGCCGCAAACCGGCCAAATTCCTCCCACGCCGCGCGGCCATGCGCACGGCTGGTAAACACCCAGGTGCGGTTGGTCCAGTAGGCAAACAGGATGCACAGCACATTGTCCAGCACATTGCCCCAGCTGTTGGCGGCCTCGTAGCCAAACGCCGCCTGGAACACCGCATACAGCACGATGTTGAGCAGCGTGGTCAGCACGCCAAAAAACAGGTAAGAGAGCACCTGCGCATATTTCTGCCAGAGCTTTTTCATCGCTTCTCCTATGCAAACAGCCCCGCCGCCGTCAAGCGGCTGCGGGGCTGTTATTCCAGCATTGTGTCTTGCCGCGCCCGGGGAAAATTACTCCTCAGGCACCATCAGGGCCTTCATGGACAGGCTGATGCGCTTCTTGTCGAAGTCCACATCCAGCAGCTTCACGTCCACCATATCGCCCACCTTGAGCGCGTCAGATACCTTCTCCACGCGCTCGGTGCTGATCTCGCTGATGTGGACCAGACCGTCCACGCCCGGCAGGATGCGCACAAATGCGCCGAACTTGGTGAGGGACACGACCGGAGCATGGAAGATGCTGCCGATGGGGTAGTTGTTCTTCAGCTGCTCCCAGGGGTTGTCCTCGGCCTTCTTGTAGCCCAGGGAAACCTTGTGGTTCTCGGTGTCGATATCCTTCACATACACCTCGATGGTGTCGCCCACAGCAACCACCTCGGAGGGATGCTTGATGCGGTTCCAGCTCAGCTCGCTGATGTGGCACAGGCCGTCCACGCCGCCGATATCGACGAACGCGCCGTAAGAGGTCAGGCTCTTCACGGTGCCGGTGTAGGTCTTGCCCACCTCCACCTCGGCCCAGAAGGCTTCGCGCTTTGCCTTGTTGATCTCAGCGGTCACCTTGTTGATGCTGCCCACGATCTTGCGGCCGGAGCACTCGGTGACCACCAGCTGGACATGCTGGCCCACCAGTGCGGTGTAATCCTCGTCGCGGCGCATCGTGGCCTGCGAACGGGGCACAAACACCTTGACGCCCTTCACATTGACAACAACGCCGCCCTTGTTGAACTCGGTCACGTCGCCCTCGACGACTTCGCCGGATTCGGCAGCCTTGGCGATCTCCTCCATACCCTTCCGCGAGGCGAGCTTTTTGCGGGAGAGCTGGATGACGCCGTCCTGATCCATAACCTTCTCGACGATGAGGTCCAGCTCATCGCCAACCTTTACAAGGTCCTCGACCTTGGCGGAGGAATCATCGCTCAGCTCGCTCAGCTTGACAAAGCCGGTCTGCTTCGCGCCGATATCCACCTGGATCTCGTTGGCCGAAATGCTGGTCACGATTCCTTTCACAATACTGCCTGCATGAACACGCTTCTCCTCGGATGCATTCAGCATCTCCTCAAAGCTCATGCTGTCATTGATTTCTTCGCTCATACTGTTAAGTACCTCCTCAATAATAGACGATGGCGTTGAAGCCCCGGCCGTAACGCCCGCCGTTTTAACATCTGCAAACCACTCGGGCTGAAGCTCGCCTGCTGTCTCAACCGTCACGGCCCGCGTATGCTTTGCGGCGACCTGTACCAGCTTTTGGGTATTGGAAGAATGATGACCGCCAATGACAACAATGATGTCGCATTGCTGGCTGAGGTCTTCCGCTTCCTGTTGCCTCGCCCACGTCGCATTACATATTGTATCAAAAATTTTCGTGTTTGTATAGGCTTTTTTTAGAAACTCCGAACTTTCTCGCCATTTTGTCACCTGAAATGTGGTCTGTGCAACCGCAAAAATGGGCATTTCGGGGTCTTTGGGGCCCTCCCAGGCCTTTAGCTCCTCCAAATCGGCAAACACAAACACCTCCCCGGCGGTGTGGCCCACGATGCCCTGCACCTCCGGATGGTTCTTGTCGCCCGCCACCAGCAGCATTGCGCCCTCCGCGCCGGCGCGCGTGGCGATGTTCTGGATCTTCTTCACAAAGGGGCAGGTCGCGTCGTGGCAGGTGAGCCCGCGGGCCGCGATCTCATCGTATACGCTCCTGGGCACCCCGTGGCTGCGGATAATCACCTCGCATCCCTCGGGCACCTCGGCCACGCTGTCCGCCACCACTGCGCCGCGCCGCTGCATATCCTCCACCACCTGGTGGTTGTGGATCAGCGGCCCCAGCGTAGCCACCGGCCGTCCCTCGGCCAGCAGGCCATAGGTCAGCTTTACCGCGCGATCCACGCCGAAGCAGAAGCCTGCGGTCTTTGCTTTGATCACTTTCATCTGGTTCACCTTTGCTCTGTTTAGTCTGTGTCTGTTACGATATGTTTATTCACGCGGACAGCCGCTTTCCAAATCCGTACGCCTCGTCCAGCGCGCCCCACGCGTCCAGCAGGGCCTGCTTGTTGGCCCGCAGCTTTTTCATATCGCGCCGCCCCTCCATGGCAAACCGGGCTGCCGGCATTGGCTCGCCGAATACCACGCGCACCCGGCAAAACAGCCGCAGGCGCTTATCCGGCGTGCCGTACAGTACCCGGCAGGGGATCACGTCCACCTGCGCCTGCGCGGCGATCACGAACAGGCCGCTCTTGGGCTGCATCGGCTGCCCGTCCTTGGAGCGGGTGCCCTCCGGGAAGATCAGCAGCCCATCGCCGGCACGGCACTTTTCCACCGTATCCTCCAGCGTTTTGACCTCTTCCTTGTTGCCACGCACCGGCACCGCGCCCAGCTGCCGGAAAAACCAGCTGCACAGCGGGTTCATCTCAAACAACTCCCTTTTGGCGAACACGATCATCCGCTTGCCCCAAAACCGGGAGATCACCAAAAACACCGGGTCGAGGGCGGAAACGTGGGTGGGCGCCATGATAAAGCCTCTGGTCCCGATCCTTTTGAGGTTTTCGCGCCCGATCACCTCGATGCGGAACAGAATATGCCAGAGCACCCAGGCCAGCGGAACAAGTATATAATACAGCATTTCTTCACATCCTTGTCTGCGGGGCGTCAGCCGGTATGGGCGGCGATCACCTGTTTGAGGGCGGCAACGCTCTGCTCAAAGTCCAGCTCGGAGGTATCCACCCGCACGGCGTCCTCCGCCTGGCGCAGCGGCGCGGCGGCGCGGGTCGAGTCCTGCTCGTCCCGCACAAGCACGTCGGCCAGCACCTGCTCGTAGGTCTTACTGCTGCCCTTTTCGGCCAGCTCCTTCCAGCGGCGGGCAGCGCGCGCCTCCGGCGACGCGGTGAGGAAGATCTTCACCGTGGCGTCCGGCAGCACCACCGTGCCAATATCCCGGCCGTCCATCAGCACATTCTGGGTGCGGGCCATGCTTCGCTGGAGCTCCAGCAGAAACGCGCGCACCGCCGGGTGGGCCCCCACGGCTGAGGCCGCCATGCCCACCTGCTCTTCGCGGATGGCGCTGCTCACGTCCTCGCCGTTCAGGTAGATATGCTGCGCGCCGTCAATGGAGGCCAACCGCAGGCCAACCCCGGGGAGCAGCGCCTCTACGGCTGCGGCATCGTGCGGGTCCTGCCCGCTGCGCAGCGCATACAGCCCAATGGCGCGGTACATCGCGCCCGTATCCACATAAGTATAGCCCAGCTCCTTCGCCAGCCGTTTGGCCAGAGAGGATTTTCCGGCCCCGGACGGGCCGTCGATCGCAACGGATATCATAAAACGCTCATCTTCCTTTTCAGGAACCCCCGGCCAAAGCCGTGCGCGCGGCCGGGCAGCCGCCGCTGTTTTTCCGGGAGCCCTTAGAATCAGTCTGTTTTTATTGTAACAGGTCTGCCTCGCAAGAGCAAGCCTGTCAGCCCATTAAATTATTGGCAAAGGCCTGTGCGGTGCAGAAGGCGATCTGGAGGTTGTAGCCTCCCGTATAACCATCCACATCCAGCACCTCGCCCGCAAAATACAGCCCCGCCGCCTTTTTGCTCTGCATGGTGCGGGGATCAACCTCCCGCACCGATACGCCGCCCGACGTGATCACCGCGTGGGCCAGATCGCCCCGCGCCGCGATGGGCACGGCCCAGTGCTTGCACAGCTGCACCAGCGCCCGCTTCTGCTCGCGGGTGATTTGGTTGGCCCTGGTGGCCGGGTCGATGCCCCAGCGCTCCACCATCACCGGCTGCATGCTGGCCGGCAGCAGCTTGACCAGCGCGCCCTGGGCCGCGTGGTTCGCCAGCAGCGCAAAATCCCGCGTGATGCGGTCGTAGAGCTGCTCCTCGGTGAGGGCGGGCTTGAGGTCGATCTCCGCGCAGTAGCGGTGCTTTTTCAGGTCGCCCAGGTGGCTGGATGCGCTCAAGGTCAGCGGCCCGCTGATGCCAAAATGGGTGAACAGCAGTTCCCCTTGCCCGGCAAAAACAGCCTTGCGGTCCTCCAGCAGGGTCAGAGTGACGTTTTTGAGCGCGAGGCCCATCATCTTCCTGCACGCCGGATCGTCCGATACCAGGCTCACCAGGCTGGGCACCGGCTCTACAACGGTATGCCCGGCCTGCTTTGCCAGCCGATAGCCGTCGCCGGTGGAGCCGGTGGTGGGGTAGCTCATGCCGCCCGTCGCCACCAGCACGGCGTCCGCCCTGTATTCCCGCCCGGAGGCCGTGCGCACGCCGCAGCAGCGCAGCGCCGGGCCGGCCTTGGGCCTTTTCGCCCGCTTGCCCTCCGGCACGGCTTCCGGCGCAGTGGGCGTGATGGGCTCCAGCAGCAGCTTCTGCGCTCCGTCGTACACGAGCTGTGCGCCTGCGGCATAGCGCAGCAGCGCCTGCCGGATGTCCTCCGCGCGGTCGGACACCGGGAACACCCGCCGCCCCCGCTCGGTCTTGAGCGGCACGCCCAGACCCTCGAACAGCTCGATGGTGCGCGCCGGTGGGAAGGCGTACAGCGAGGAATACAAAAAGCGGGGGTTGGTGCGCACATGGCGCAGAAACTCCTCTTCCCCGCAGTTATTGGTCACATTACAGCGGCCCTTGCCGGTGACGAGCAGCTTCTGCCCCGGCTTTTCGGTGTGCTCCAGCAGCGTTACCGTATGCCCCAGCCGCGCGGCCGCGCCCGCAGCCATCAGGCCGGCAGCCCCCGCGCCGATGATCATGATATTTGCCAAATCTGTTCCCAGCCCTTCCGCCCCGCAAGCCTGCAGCTTGTCCGATCT
>CAZYAX010000077.1:0-6666 GCA_964646195.1 uncultured Faecalibacterium sp.
ACAAGGAGGCAAACCATCATGCAGGCTTATCATGTTGTTGGCCCTGCGCCGCTGTATACCAATACCTTCGTCCTTATCTCGGACGGCGGGCACGCGGTGGTGATCGACCCCGCCGCAGAGGCAGGGGAATACGAAAAGATTTTCCAAAAGCATGGCGCAGCACTGGCCGCCGTGCTGTGTACCCATGGCCACTACGACCATGTGGGCAGCGCCGGGGCGCTGTGCGAGGCCCACGGCGCGACGCTGTGGTGTGAGGCCGCCGATGTGCAGGGCACCCAGATGTACCCGCTGCATACGGCTGATCACGGCTACGAGGAGGGCGGTACCATCACAGTGGATGAGCTGACCTTTACGGTGTGGCACACGCCGGGCCACACGCCGGGCAGCGTGTGCATTTTGTGCGGGAACTATTTCTTCACCGGCGATACCCTGTTTGCGGGCAGCATGGGCCGCACCGACCTGCCGGGCGGCGACGCGCACGCCATGGACGCCAGCTTGAAAAAACTCGCTGCGCTGCCCGTGCCACAGGACGCGCAGGTGCTGCCCGGCCACGGCGAATTTTCCACCTATGGGTGGGAGATGAAGAACAACTGGTATGTCAGGCATGGCTGCCTGTAAACGGGAGGACGTATGAAGATTTATATCACCGGCCTGCCGTCGGGGTACGACGTGGAGCATCTGGTGCGCCTGTTTTACCCGATGGCCCCGCTTACGCTCACGCCTCCGGAGCCGGACGAGGACTGCGTGTGGGCCGAGAGGCGAGAGGATGGCCTGCGTGCCCTGGTGCGGGAAGGCGGCCGCAGCCAGACGGCCCAAGCCCCTCTGCCGGAGGACGAAACGCCGGAGTTTGCGCTGGCCAGCCTCACCTATGGCCTGCTGCGCCGGTGGACCGGCCTGCGCCCGCCCTGGGGCAAGATGACCGGCGTGCGCCCGGTGCGGCTCATCCACGATAAGCGCAGAGCCGGGTGGACGGATGCGCAGATCGACGCGCTGTTTTTGCAGCGGTTCGATTGCTCGGAGGAAAAATACGCGATGGCCCGGCGTATCGCCGAGATCCAGCGCCCCATCCTGCAAAGGGGCGGGGAGGAACGGGCGTACAGCCTGTACATCGGCATCCCGTTTTGCCCCACGCGGTGCAGCTATTGCAGCTTCGTCAGCTGTAATCTGGACCGGGATCGCAAGCTGGTGCAGCCCTATGTGGACTGCCTGTGCCGGGAGATCGAGGCCATCCGTGCCGAGGCCGCGTGCGCCCGGCTGCGGCTGCACAGCATCTACATCGGAGGCGGCACGCCCACCAGCCTGTCGGCGGCGCAGCTGCGCCAGCTGATGGATACGGTGCGGCAGAGCTTCGACCTCGCCGCGCTGGAGGAATACACCGTGGAGGCGGGCCGCCCGGACTGCACCGATGCCGAAAAGCTGGCGGTTATCCGGGACTATGGGGCCACACGCATCTCCATCAACCCGCAGACCTTTTCGGACGAGGTGCTGGCCCGCATCGGCCGCCGCCATACGGCGCAGGATATCCTGGACTGCTTTGCCGCCGCCCGCGCCGCAGGCCACAGGGAGATCAATATGGATCTGATTGCGGGCTTGCCCGGCGATACCGTAGAGGGCTTTGAGGCCAGCCTGCGGCAGGCCATTGCACTGGAACCGGAAAATATCACCGTGCATACCCTCACCCTCAAGCGGGCCTCCCGCATCGTCATCGAGGGCCAGCAGCAGAACGAATACGACGACGTGGCCGCCATGTTAGAAAAATGCAGCCTGCTGGCGCAGGCAGGCTACCGGCCCTACTACCTCTACCGCCAGAAAAACACGCTGCAAAACCTCGAAAACGTGGGCTGGTGCAAGCCGGGCCACGAAGGCTGCTACAACATCTATATCATGGAAGAGGTGCAGACCATCCTCTCGGCGGGGGCGGGCGGCAGCACCAAGCTGGTGGCGGACGGCGGCAAGCGGATGCGGCGCATTTTCAATTTTAAATACCCCAACGAGTACATCCAGCGCTTTGACGAGGTACTCGAACGAAAAAAAGGAGTTGCCGAATTTTATGATCACGATATGGGTACCTAAACGTCTGGTCGAGGTGGGGCTGTACAATGTGGCGGCCCGCAGCCCGGAACAGCTGGTGGCGCTGTGCGAAAATACCTACCGCGCCCGTCTGCGCTATGCGGCCGAGAAGGTGCATGCCTCCGGCGCAAAGATCGTTATGATCACCGGCCCGTCCGCCAGCGGCAAGACCACCACTGCCCACCGTTTGGCCGAAGAGCTGATCCGGCAGGGCACGCACGCCCGTGTGGTCAGTCTGGATAATTTCTTTTTGGGCGCGGAAAACTATCCACTGCTGCCCGACGGCACGCGGGATTACGAAAGCCCCGATACTCTGGATATGCCGCTGGTGAGCCGCTGCCTGGATGAGCTGTGCCGCGAGGGGCGCACCGTGCTGCCTGTGTACGACTTTAAAAACGAATGCCGCTCCGAGGAAACCGAGCCCATCGAGTTGGAGGGAGGTGTGTGCATCGTGGAGGGCATCCATGCACTCAACCCGTCCCTCACCAGCCTGGTGCACAAGGAGGACGTGTACCGCATCTATGCGGGCCTGCGGGAGGAGTACTGCCGCAGTGGCCGCCGCGCCATCAGTACACGGGATATCCGGCTGTGCCGGCGCACCCTGCGGGATGCCGCCACCCGCGGCCACAGCCCCGAAAAGACGCTGGCCATGTGGGACCGTGTGCTGGACGGCGAAACGCGGTACATCAAGGGCTTTAAGAACACGGCGGATTTCCTGCTGGACACCTCCTTTACCTGCGAGCTGGGCATCATCTCTGGCCTGCTGGGCATGGCGGGGCGGATGCTCTCGCCGGACAGCCGCTTTGCCGAGCTGTGGGACGAGACGGCCCGCCGCTTTGAGGACGTTGCCCCGCTGGACGCCGCGCTGCTGCCGCCCGACAGTATGCTGCACGAGTTTTATAAGTAAGCCGCAGCGGCAGCAGTGCGGCTTTTGACGCAGAGGTTCCCCGGAATCCAAAACTGCGCTGTATGGCCGCTGGCAGCAGAGTTGCGCAGCCTGGGCATCCGCTTGCAAAATGCCTACGCGCTCGTTGCAGGTAGCGCGTGCAGACGCTCGTGCCTGGACCGGCGCGCCGGATGGGACGGGCTGGACCCGTCCGGGCAAATGCGAAAAATTTTAAACGAAAAAATAATGAAACTGTAAAATTTGCCTTTGAGTCGTTGCACAAGACATTCAAGTGCGCTATAATAAGGGTACGACCCATCACAAGAGGCCTGACGGCCGCAGCGCCGGCGGGATCATTTACAAAAGAGAGGAGTCTTTTGCATGGACTTTAACAAGATCAAGGCCAAGGGACTGGAATATGTGGAAAAGGGAAAGGCAACTGCCATCGACCTTACCGAAAAGGGCAAGACGCAGGCGAAGATCCTGAACGATCAGGCCAAGCTGCTCAAGGCGCAGCGCCAGCTGGGCGCGCTGGTGTACAGCCTGGCGAAGGGCAATGAGGAAAACCAGCCGCTGGTGGATAAGTACATCGACGCCATCGGGGCCATTGAGCAGGAGATCGAGCAGCTCAAGGCCAACCTGACCCCCGCCGAGGTAGCCGAGGTGGAAAAGGCCCAGGCCGAAGCCGGAGCTGAAGGGGAAGCCACCGTGCAGACCTGCCCCCAGTGCGGTGCGGAGATCGAGGCGGATGCGCTGTTCTGCAACAAGTGCGGTGCGCAGCTGTAACCCACACCATTGAAACAAACGCAATGAGGCGGTTTTTCCAGAAGGGAAGGCCGCCTTTTTTTCTGCGGCCGGAGTTGCGGCAAAAATAATAGAAAAAAGGCTGAATTACGCCACTTTGCGCTTGCAAAAACTGGGAAGCTGCGGTACAATAATAACCACATGATTGCGGCCGTTGATCCGGCGCCGGAAAGGGAGGCGGAGCCTATGGCCGAATGGCCGGAAAAAGAGCGCTATACGGCGCAGGACGTTGTGGAACTGGTGCGTATCCTGCGTGACCCTGAAAACGGCTGCCCTTGGGATAAGGTACAGACGCACCGGTCCATCCGCCGCCATTTTTTGGAGGAGACCTGCGAGGCGCTGGAGGCCATCGATGCCGACGACGCCGCCATGCTGCGGGAGGAACTGGGCGACGTGCTGTTGCACGTTGTGTTCCACGCGGTGATCGAAGAGGAGCGCGGGCGCTTCAGCTTTGACGATGTGTGCGGGGAGATCTGCGAAAAGATGGTGTTCCGTCATCCTAATATTTTTGGCCCGCACAGTGTGGCGGATCACGGAATAAATGACTGGGAAGCACTCAAAAATAAGGAAAAGGGCCGCCGTACTCTGCAAGACGAGCTGGATACGGTACCTGCCACGCTGCCTGCGCTGATGCGTGCGCAAAAGCTGCAAAAGCGGGCGGCGGCCCACGGGCTGGGCACGCTGGACGCGGCGCAGGCCGGTCGGGAGCTGTGTGAGGCGCAGGCGCGCTGGCAGGCAGCAGCTGGGGAGGATGCCGCGGCAGCCGAACGGGCGGCGGGCGAGCTGCTGCTGGCGGCAGTCAATTCCATGCGGCTGGCAGGGGTGGACGCCGAGCAGGCGCTGACCTTTGCGGCCAAAGCGTTCCGGGACGGGCTGCTGCAGGGGCAGCAAAATACAGACGGTGTTCAGGCGCAGGCTGCTGCGTCTGCCCCAATAGATAACAAACAAGATTGATTTTGGAGGTTTTACTATGACGAAGGTAGATCTGGTCGCGCAGGTTGCGGCGAATACCGATATGACGAAAAAGGACTCGGAGCGTGCCGTGTCTGCGTTGTTCGAGGCGCTGAGCAAGGCGCTGACGGACGGAGAGAAGGTTACGATTTCCGGCTTTGGCACTTTTGAGGTGCGCGAGCGCGCCGAGCGCAAGGGCACTAACCCCCGCACCGGCGAGTCCATTACCATCGCCCCCACTCGCAGCGTGGTGTTCAAGCAGGGCAAGGCGCTGAAGGAAAATCTGTAAAAGAGGAAACCTCTGGCTTGATCCCGGCGGGCGCCTTGGTACGCATGCCGAATCGAGGCAGGGGCCTCCTTGGTGTTCGCTGCCGCCGTGCGATCCCTTACAAAGGGCGTCCGGCGGCCTTTTTGTGCAAGACAGAGAGGAAAAATATGCGACTGGATAAATATTTAAAGGTGTCCCGCCTGATCAAGCGGCGCACCGTTGCAAACGAGGTAGCCGATGCAGGCCGCATCCTGGTCAACGGCAAGGTGGCAAAAGCCAGCCTGGCCGTGGAGCCGGGGGACGAGATCGAGATCACGTTCGGCAACCGGCCCGTCAAAGTCAAAGTGCTCTCCAACGAGGAACCCCGCAGCAAGGACGTGGCGCGGGAGATGTATGAGGTGATCTCGGAGTAGGGAAGCGCCGGTCCAGGCTGGCGCGCAGCCTTTTGGAACGTATGCCAAAGCAGCGGCTTTATTCTGCGTTCCCCGAGGCAAAAGCGCTGCGTTTTTCCAATGGAACGGCAAAACCGCCGTATAACCGGCCTGCCCCCGCGCATAAAATGCGGTACAGGGGGGAGATCAGGATGGAAAAACGGAACGAACCGCAAACAAAGCCTGCGGCCCTGCAGGAGCAGCCGCACGATCTGATTTTGGAAAGCCGCAGCCGCCTCACCGTGACGGGCGTGCGCCGGGTGGTGCGGTGCGACCCGGACAGCGCCGCCATCGAGACGAGCAGCGGCACGCTCAACTTGGTGGGCGCGGAGCTCAGCGTTACGGCGCTGGATCTGGATGTGGGTGAGGCAAAGCTCTCCGGCCGCATCGACGGCATCGAGTACACCGAGAACCGCACACCCGGCGGGCTGCTGCGCCGCCTGGCCCGCTGATGGCTCCGGTGATCACGCCGGCCCAGGCTGGGCAGGATCTGCTGTGCTGCCTGGGCCTGGGGATGCTGGTGGAGGGCCTGCGCGCTGTTTGGCCCATACGGGGCAGGGCGGCTTTCTGGCCGGATTTTTTTGCCGTAGGGCTGGCGCTGGTGCTTATGCAAGGATATGCGGCAGGTTCAAGCTATGCGGGCGGACTGCGCTGGTATATGGCGGCAGGCGCGGCGGCAGGGGCTGCTGTTATGCAGGCCGCGCTGGGCGATGCTGCCCGGCGGGCGGCCTGCTTTATGCTGCGTGCGTTGGGCTGGCCGCTGCAACTTGCCATAAAATGGATTTTTGGGCCTGCAAAAGGCAGACTGAAACGCCTGCGCGGGCCTTTGCGCAAGAAAAATCGAAAAACAATGGCAAAAGATGAGAAAAAAATCTTGCAAAAGGAACACCGCTTGTTGTATAATTATAACGTATGAAAGTAAAAACGGAGGGAAAGACATGAGCACAAGCCGGGTTCGCAAAAAAAGTCGGCAGCTGCGGCTGCTTTGGGCATTTGTCCGCTTGGTCTTTGCTCTGTTGTTAGCCAGTATGGTGGGCGCGTATATCTCCAATCAGGTCACCATCAACGCCAAGCGGGCGGAGCTGGATGCGCTGAACCAACAGATCAGCCAGCAGCAGGCGGACAATGAGGAAATGCAGCGCATCCTGAGCGGCGATCCGGACGAGGTAACGGAATGGATCGCCCGAGACGCCTATGGCTACGCGGCCCCGAACGAGCGTGTCTTTTACGACATCTCCGGCAATTAGGGAAGCTCT
>CAZYAX010000078.1:0-6628 GCA_964646195.1 uncultured Faecalibacterium sp.
CTAACGCGATATTATACCCTTATTTTAATGGCGTTCGCCTCGCCTCTGCTGATGTTGCTTTCGGCTGTAGGGCCGCTTCTCATGCGCAGGCGTGGAGAGATCTCTGGCTATATCAACAAGTAAATCATTTTTTTTGAATAACAGGAGTGGAACAGATTTGGAATTAGAACAGGCCCAAAAGCGCGTGAAAGAGCTCCGCGCGATCATTGAATACAACAACCACCTTTACTACGACCAGGACGCGCCGGAGCTGGAAGACTACCAGTACGATGCACTCACCCGTGAGCTGCGGCAGCTGGAGGCAGATTTTCCCCAGCTCGTCACGGCGTCGTCGCCCACGCAGCATGTTTCCGGTATGCCCAGCGGCCGGTTTGCCAAGGTGCCCCATGCCGTTAAGATGGAAAGCCTGCTGGATGCCTTTTCGTATGAGGAGCTGCGCGATTTTGACCGCCGCGTGCGGGAGGCGGGCGTAGAGCCGGAATATGTGGTCGAGATCAAGATCGATGGGCTTTCGTGCAGCCTGGAATACGAGAACGGCGTGCTGGTACGGGCATCCACCCGCGGCGACGGTTTGGTGGGCGAGGATGTCACGGCCAACGTGGCCGCCATCCGCCGCATCCCCAAAAAGCTGAAGGGCGCGCCGGAGTTTCTGGAAGTGCGCGGCGAGGTGTATATGCCGCACGAGGCGTTTGAGGCGCTGTGCGCCGAGCAGGAGGTGCAGGGCATCGCCCCGTTTAAAAACCCCCGCAATGCCGCTGCCGGCTCCCTGCGCCAGAAAGACCCCAAAGTCACCGGGTCGCGCGGGCTGTCCATCTTTGTGTTCAACGTGCAGCAGATCCGGGGCAAAACGCTTTCTTCCCACGCGCAGAGCCTGGATTATCTCAAGAGCCTGGGCCTCCCGGTGTCACCGCGGTATAATATCGTGCATAGCATCGAAGACGCGATCGCCGAGATCGAGCAGATCGGCAGTGGCCGCGCCGGCCTGGATTTCGACATGGACGGCGCGGTGATCAAGGTGAACGATTTTGCCCAGCGGGACAATATGGGCTCCACCAACAAGTTTCCGCGCTGGGCCATCGCGTTCAAATATCCGCCGGAGGTCAAAGAGACCAGGCTGCTGGACATTGAGGTCAATGTGGGCCGCACGGGCGTGCTTACCCCTACTGCCTCGTTTGAGCCGGTCTTTCTGGCGGGTACCACCGTCTCCCGCGCAACGCTCCACAATGAGGAGTTTATCCGGCAGTTCGGCCTGTGCATCGGCGATACGATCCAGGTGCGCAAGGCGGGCGATATCATCCCGGAGGTCATCGCCGTGACCCGCCACGCAGAGGATGCGCCGCCTTATACCATGCCCACAGTATGCCCGTCCTGCGGCGCGCCTGTGGTGCATTTGGAGGACGAGGCTGCTCTGCGCTGCGTAAACCCCGAATGTCCGGCGCAGGCGCTGCGCAACATCATCCACTTTGCCTCCCGCAATGCGATGGACATCGACGGCCTGGGCACGGCCGTGGCCACCCAACTGGTGGAAAAGGGACTGGTGCACTCGGCGGCCGACCTGTATGGGCTCACCCGTGAGCAGCTGCTCACGCTGGATAAATTCAAAGAAAAGAGCGCGGATAACCTGCTGCGGGCCATCGAGCACTCCAAGGAGAACAATCTGGATAAGCTGCTGTTCGGCCTGGGCATCCGCAACATCGGCGATAAGGCGGCCGCCCTGCTGGCCGAGCATTTTGGCACGATGCAGGCTGTGCGCGAGGCAGCCGCAGAGCAGATCAATGAGATCGAGGGCTTTGGCGGCGTGATGGCGCAGAGCGTGGTGGAATTCTTTGCAAAGGAGGGCACCGCCGACCTGATCGCACGGCTGGAGGGCTTTGGCCTCAACATGCAGTGGAAGGGTGAGCCCAAGACCGATAAGCTGGCCGGCAAAACCATCGTGGTGACCGGCACATTGGAAAATCTCTCCCGCAGCGAGGCCGAGGCCCTCATCGTGAAAAACGGCGGCAAGGCCAGCGGCTCGGTCTCCAAAAAGACGGCCTATGTGCTGGCCGGCACGGCGGCCGGTTCCAAGCTGACCAAAGCGCAGGCGTTGGGCGTCCCGGTGCTGACCGAGGCGGAGTTTATGGCTATGCTGAAGGATTGAGTTCCTGTACGAGCGCGTGACGCACAATCACAATCGACAAAAAGCGGCACCTTCAGGCGCGATTTCCGGCGCCTGGGCGCCGTTTTTTGTTTTGTGGCAGTGTCCGCGCTCTTTTTATGGCAGCCCTTTCCCCGGCCTTCGGGCCTTTTAAAATCCAGCGGTTCTAAACCGCCGCCTGCCGCATACACTGATGGCAAAGGATCAATTTGCAGGTACAAAGCAGGAAAGGCGGAACATAAATGGACGAGTATTACGGGGCAATCGCGGCCCTGCCGGCCTGGCTGGCGCGGCCGTTGGGACAGCTGCCCCCGGCGCAGGCCGGGGATGTTCACGAGATACGGCTCCGGTCCGGCTGCGGGCTGCGATTCACGGTGCGGGGCGAGCAACGCTGCGCACAGGATATGCCCGCTCTGCCGGATACGCTGCGCCGCCTGGCGCTGACGCAGGAGCAGATGGAGGAGATCTTCTATACCCTCTGCCGCGACTCTGTCCATACCCATCAGGCCGAGCTGGCCCAGGGGTACCTCACGCTGCCCGGCGGGCACCGCGTAGGCGTGGGCGGCAGCTATCTGGCACGCCCGCAGGAGCAGGATCTGCTCCAGACCGTGAGCTCCCTCAACCTGCGCATCGCCCGTGATCGGGCGGCTGTGCTTCCGCCGCCGCTGTGCGACGCGCTGCAGGGGCATTTCACCGGCCTTTTGGTAACAGGCGAGCCGGACAGCGGCAAAACCACACTTCTGCGCGGGATCGCGGAGCATCTGGCCCGAAACCGGCGCGCCGTCGCCGTGATCGACGAGCGGGGAGAGCTGTTCCCGGAGCCGTGCCTCCCGCTGGACCGCATTGCCGGCCTGCCCAAACGCAAGGCGCTGCAAATGGCGCTGCGCACCCTGGCGCCGCAGGTGATCCTGCTGGACGAGCTGGGCGGGCTGGACGAGGCCGCCGCGCTGGAACAGGGCTTTTTCAGCGGGGTGGATTTTGTGGCGAGCCTGCATGCGGCCAGCCTGGAGGAAGCGCTGCGGCGCCCGCAGGTGCAGTACATGCGCCAGCGCGGCATGATCCGGGTGCTGGTGATGCTGCATGGCCGGCAGCTGCCCGGGCAGGTGAAAGAGGTGCACCGGCTTTGAACACTCTGCATTGGATGGGTGCGCTTGTGCTGGTCCTGTGCGGCTGGTGCGCCGGAGAGACCCACCGCCGGCAGGCAGGCTTACACAGCGGAGATCTGCGCCGGGCACAGGCGCTTTTGCGGCGCATCCGGCAGGAGATCGCGTACCGGCAGGCGGAGCTCGGCCGGCTGTACCGGCAGCTCTGGGCGGAGGGCCTGTGCTGGCCGCCCAACACGCCGGACGGTACCTTGCAGCGCATGGCCCCGCCCGGAACCTTCCGCCGGGATGAAACGGAATGCTTTGCAGAATGCATGTCCGGGCTGGGGCACACCGAGGCCAGGCAGGAATGCGAACGGCTGGATTATTATATCCAGCGCTTCGGCGACTTCCGGCAGGCCGCGGAGCAAAAGGAGCGGGAGGCAGACGCGTTGGATCGCAAGCTCGGTCTGGCAGCCGGCGCGATGCTGGCCCTGCTGTTTCTATGAAAGGCACAGGGAGCCTCTTGAATCGATCCGGGCCAGGGCATTGGTATGCGCTCCAGCAGCCGCATCACGCATCCGGCGCTGCGGAAAGGCCGCCTTGCCTTGCTTGCCGGGCGGCAGCCGGATTGGATCAGAGGCTCCCAGGGAAAGGATGAACGGGCTTGGACATTGACCTTGTGTTTAAAATTGCGGCCATTGGGATCATCGTGGCGGTGCTTAACCAGCTTCTGATCCGCTCCGGCCGGGAGGATCAGGCCATGATGACCACGCTGGCCGGGCTGATCGTGGTGCTCTCGATTTTGGTACAGCAGATCAGCACGCTGTTTGTGACCATCAAGGCCCTTTTTAACCTGTGAGCGGCATTTTTCCGGTGCTTGCCGCAGCGTTGGCGGCCGCAGTGCTTTACGCTGCGCTCAAAGAACAGGCTCCTGCTTTTGCGCTGTTTTTGTCGCTGGCGGCGGCGCTGGTGATCCTGCTGCATCTGGGCACGGCACTGCGGGAGCTGCTGCTTTGGCTCACGGCGCTGCAAACGCGGGTGGATGGAGAGGCCTTCTCCTGCCTGCTGCGGGCGGCGGGCATCCTGCTGCTCACCGACTACACCTGCACGCTCTGCCGTGAATCCGGTGCGGAGTCGGTGGCCTGGTGTGCCGGTCTGGCGGGGCGGTGCCTGGTGCTGGCCGCCGCGTGGCCGCTCTTGCGCCAGATCTATCAAACGATATGGGAGCTGACAGGATGAAGCATGGTTGGACGAGCCTTTTGGCGGGCCTTATGGTCTGCTGCGGCATCCTGTTCCTGCCGGCGCCGGCTGTGCGAGCCCAAGCCCCTCAGGCCGGACAAGCCGCAGGCCTGCCCGGCGCGGAAAGCTGGCAGCCGTATCTGGATGAGAGCCCGGTCACGCTGGAGGAATTTGCCGAGTCCCCGCTGGAGGCGCTGCAGAGCTTCTGGCCCGAGAACCTGCCCCAAACGCTGCGGCAGGAGATTCGCAGCTATGCCGACGTCTTTCTTTTTCTGCTTTTGGCCCTGCTGGTATCCTTTTTGACCGGGCAAAGCGAGGTGGGCGGGCTGCTGGATCTGATCGCAGCGGGCGGGTGCAGTCTGCTGGTGTGGGGGCGGATGCTGGATATGGCGCAGCTGTTGTGCGAAAAGCTCGAGAGCTGGCGCACGTTTTTGCTTGGCTTTGTGCCGGTGTATGCCGGTGTTCTGGCTGCCGGCGGCGAAACGGCGGCCGCTGCTTCGGCAAGCAGTTTTTTTCTGGCGGCGCTGTGCCTGCTGGCGCAGCTGCTCTGCACCTGGACCCGGCCGCTTTTACAGTGCTACCTGGCGCTCACGGCGGCCTGCTGCATCAGCACCGAGGCGGGGCTTGCCTCCGCATGCCGCACGATGGGCCGGCTTCTGCGGCAGGGGCTTTCCTTTGCGGGCAAGGCGTTTGCCGCCCTGCTGGGTATCCAGCGGGTGTTCACGGCTGGGGCCGACCGCGCCGCCCTGCGCGCAGGGCGGCTTTTGACCGGCACGGTGCCGATCGTGGGCCAAACGCTGAGCGGGGCTATGGAGGCCGTGTTGGCTGGGATGCAGCTGCTCAAGGGTGGGTTGGGCTTTGCCGCCATTGCGGTGCTGGCGCTGGAATTTGTGCCGCTGTATCTGGATCTTTTGGTCCACATTGCGCTGCTGTCCGGCTGCGGGCTGCTTTGCAGCGTGACGGGGATCCGGCGGTGCGGGGCTTTGTTCCTCTGCCTGCGGGAGGCAGTGCAGGCCATGGCTGCTGCTGCGGCGCTCTTTTTCGGGCTCACGGCACTGGGCACGGCCCTGATGCTGGCGATAGGAGGAGGATAGGGATGCAGGAGCTCAAAAACGCGGTGGCGGTGTTTTGTACGGCGTGCATCTGCGCGGAGGTGATCTCCCAGCTGATGGGCAGCGCCCGGCTGCGCGCGTGCATAAAAGCTGTGGCGGGTCTATATATTGTAGTATCGGTGTTTCAGGCGCTGCCCGGGCTCGGCGTGCAGGCCAGAGCGTTCGCTTTGCCGCAAAAGCCCGCCGTGAGCTTCGGCTCGCTGGAGGACACGGTCTTGCAGCAGGCCGCGCAGCAGCTGGAGCAGACGTTGGAGGCGCAGGTGAGGGAGGAAACGGGCTGTTCGGTCCGGTTGGCCATCGCGCTGTGTCAGGTTCAGGAGGCAGTGGCCGTGGCGGCAGTCCGGGTAAGCCCCGAAAAAGCCTGCACCGCCGGCCAGCAGGAGCAGATCGAGGCGCTTTTGCGGCAGGCGCTCGGCACGGAGAACGTCGTGTTTTCAAACGGGGAGGATGTGGCATGAAGGAGGCCTTTGGCCCTTGGCTGGAAAAGCTGAAAAACAGCCGAAGCGGTACCGGTCTGGTCGTGGGACTGGCCCTGCTGGGGATGCTGCTGCTTCTTTTATCCGAGCTCTGGCCGGAGCCAACGCCGGCGCAGGCAACGGCATCCGCAGGTAGCGATTATTTTGCGGAATACCAGGCGCAGCTGGAGCAGCGCCTGAGCGCGCTCATCCGCCAGATGGAGGGCGCCGGGCAGACCGTCGTTATGGTTATGCTGGAAAACGGGGAGGAGACCATCTATGCTCTGGATACACAGTCGGGACAGACCCAGTCGCAGCAGACGCATGTGCTGCTGGAGGACGGCACCGCGCTGTCCCAGACGGTCTATCTGCCGCAGGTGCGTGGCGTCGCCGTGGTATGCGACGGCGGCGGAGACATCCGCGTGGCTGCACAGATCACGGAGCTGGTGTCTGCTCTGCTGGATCTGCCCACCAACCGCATCTGCGTAGAAAAGCGGAGCGGATAAGCCGCAGAGCAGCCGATCGAACCATACAGAAATTCGTATGGGACAATATGAAGTGACCTCACATTTGTAGCAACGTGGATTTACCTGTATACTG
>CAZYAX010000079.1:0-4913 GCA_964646195.1 uncultured Faecalibacterium sp.
GCCAGATCCTTGCCCAGGGTGGTGAAGTAGGTCTTGATCTTGGGCTCGGTGCCGGAGGGACGCACCACAACGGTCGCGCCGCTCTCCAGCTTGTAGATCAGCACATTGGCGGCGGGCAGGCCGGTCTCCTCGGGCTTCTTGTAGTCGGTCACCTTGACCACCTTGTCGCCGCCGAAATCGGCCGGCGGATCGTCACGCAGGCCCTGCATGATGCCGGCCATCTTGTCCATACCGGTCAAGCCCGGGAACTCGAAGCTGTCCACTTTGTTCAGGTAGCGGCCATACTGCTTGTAGATCTCCTCCAGACGCTGCTTGATGGAGGAACCGATGCTGCGGTAGTAGGCGGCCATCTCGCAGATGAGCATGGAGCCGATCACGGCGTCCTTATCGCGCACATACGGACCGGCCAAGTAACCGTAGCTCTCCTCAAAGCCGAAGATGAAGCGGTCCACCTCGCCCGCGGCCTCCAGGCCGGCGATCTGGTCGCCGATCCACTTAAAGCCGGTAAGCACGCTGCGCATCTCCACGCCGTAATGCTCGGCGATAGCATCTGCCAGCGGGGTGGAAACGATAGACTTGACTGCCACCGGGTTTGCGGGCATGGTGCCCTTCTCGATGCGGCCCGCGCAGATGTAATCCAGCAGCAGCGCGCCCATCTCGTTGCCGGACACCAGCTCATAGCTGCCGTCCGGACACTTCATGGCGATGCCCACACGGTCGGCGTCGGGGTCGGTAGCCAGCATCAGGTCTGCGCCGCTCTCCTTGGCCAGTTCCAGACCCAGCTTGAGGGCCTCGAAGATCTCGGGGTTGGGGTAGGAGCAGGTGGTGAAGTAGCCGTTGGGGTACTCCTGATCGGGCACGATGGTGATGTCGGTGATGCCCATATCGTTGAGCACATGGGTCACCGGCACAAGGCCCGAGCCGTTAAGCGGGCTGTAAACCAGCTTGAGGCCGGCGGTCTTGCACAGGCCCGGGCGCACCTGACGCGCCTCGATGGCATCATACAGCGCCTGCTTGCAGTCGTCGCCCACAAAGCGGATGAGGCCGTCCTCCACGCCCTGCGCAAAGGAGATGTACTTCGCGCCGGTGAGCACGTCGGTCTTCTGGATCTCATCGTACACGATGGCCGCCGCGTCATCAGTCATCTGGCAGCCGTCCGGGCCGTAGGCCTTGTAACCGTTGTACTTAGCCGGGTTGTGGGAGGCTGTGACCATGATGCCAGCGTTGCAGTTGTAGTAGCGAGTGGCGAAGCTCAGCGCGGGCACGGGCATCAGCGCATCGTAAATGCGCACCTTGATGCCGTTGGCCGCCAGCACGCCTGCCGCCGTCTTGGCAAACACATCACTCTTGAGGCGGCTGTCATAGCTGATGGCCACCGTCTGGGTGCCGCCCTGGGTCTTGACCCAGTTTGCCAGGCCCTGCGTCGCCTGGCGCACCACATAAATGTTCATGCGGTTGGTACCGGCGCCCAGCACGCCGCGCAGACCGGCAGTGCCAAACTTCAGGGCCACAGCAAAGCGGTCCTTGATCTCGTCGTCGTTTCCCTCGATCTTGGCGAGTTCCGGTTTGAGGTCGGCGTCCTCCAGATTGGCCGCCAGCCAGCGCTTATATTCATCCAGATACATTTTGCACACCTTACCTTTGCTAGAATTTCAAAAAATGAGTCAATTGTTCCGAAAGCCATATCTATAATATAAACTTTCCGGGGCCTGCTGTCAATTCCGTATTGTGCAACAAGATTTAGCCCTCAAAACTGGCAAAAGACACAAAAATCATCGTTCTGGGATACAACAAGCCCCCGCCAGGCGGTTTTCTGCACGCGGCAGGGGCTCATTTTTCGTTTAGAAGCGCTTCCAGGTCTCCGGCATGAACAGGATCAGCATGGGGAACAGCTCCAGCCGGCCGGCCAGCATATCAAAAATAAGCACCAACTTGACCGGGGACGAGAACAGCCCGAAGTTTGCCATCGGCCCCACCTGTGCCAGGCCCGGCCCGATGTTGTTCAGCGTGGCGGCCACAGCGGTAAAATTTGTGACCATGTCGTAGCCGTCCAGCGTAACCAGCAGCACCGACAAGCTGAACAGCAGCAGGTACGCTGCTATGAACACGTTGGTCGCGCGGATGGTCTCATGGGCCACCAGCTTGCCGTCCATGCGCACTGGGGCCACGATTTGGGGATGCAGCGCCTGCTTGAGCTCCTTGCGGATGGTCTTGGCCAGGATCACAAAGCGGCTCACTTTTATGCCGCCGCCCGTGCTGCCAGCGCACGCGCCGATGAACATCAGCATCACCAGGATGTTGCGGGACAGCACCGGCCACAGATCAAAGTCGCAGGTGGAATAGCCCGTGGTCGTGATGATGGACCCCACCTGGAACGCCGCCTGCCGCACCGTTTCGCCCAGGCTGCCGTAGATACCGCGCAGATCCCAGGTGATGAGCGCGATGGCCGTGAGGATGATGATAAAGTAGCAGCGCACCTCCTCGCTGGCGGCCGCGCGGCGGAATTTGCGCATCAGGATCAGGAAATAGGCGTTGAAGTTGACGCCGAAGAGGATCATAAAGATCGTGATCACCCATTGCAGATAGGGCGAATAGCCGGCGATGCTGTCGTTGCGCACGCCAAAGCCGCCCGTGCCCGCCGTGCCGAAGGACAGCGTCAGCGCGTCGAACACCGGCATCCCGCCCGCCAGCAGCAGCAGGATCTCCAGCACCGTGAGGGCCAGGTAAATACCATAGAGGATCTTGGCCGTGGAGCGCACGGTGGGCACCAGCTTTTCCACCTGGGGGCCGGGGCTCTCGGCCTTCATCAGGTTGACGTGGGAGCCGCCGGTGAGCGGCAGCAGCGTCAGCAGGAACACCAGCACACCCATGCCGCCGATCCAGTGGGTAAAGCTGCGCCAGAACAAAATGCCGTAGGGCAGGCCCTCCACGGCGGGCAGGATGCTCGCCCCCGTGGTGGTAAAGCCGGACACCGTTTCAAACAGCGCTTCCACCGGGTCGGTGATCGCGCCGCTGAGCAGAAAAGGCAGCGCGCCCATCACGCTGATGACAACCCAGCTCAGCGCCGTGGAGGCAAAGCCCTCCCGCATATAAAACACCGAGCTGGATGGCCGGATGCGCCGCAATGCCAGACCGAACGCGGCGCACAGTGCCGCCGTAATGAGGAATGCCGCCAAGGTAGCCCCCTCGCCGTAGATCACCGCCACCACAGCCGGCAGCAGCAGCAGCACTGCCTCACACAAAAGGATGTTGCCCAGCAGGTGGAACACAATCGCATAGTTCATCGCATCCGCGCCTCCGCCACGATATCCCGCACGTCGTGCAGGCCATGCTCCAGTGTGACAACGATCACGCTGTCCCCCACCTGGATGCAGTCGCCGCCGCGGGGGATGATGATCCTGTCGCCGCGGGTGATGCAGCAGATCAGTTGGTTGGGCTTGAGCTTTAACCGGCTCAGCGGCGTGCCGGTGGCCGCGCTCTCCTCATGTACAGTAAACTCCAGCGCCTCCACGCGGTCGTCCAGAATGCGGTACAGCGTTTTTATGTTGCTGCCCGCCTCGTTTTGCAGCGCGCGCACATACTGCACGATGTAATCGCAGGTCATGTACTTGGGGTAAATGGTGCTGCCCAGATCCAAGCTGCCCAGGATGTCGTCGAACTCCAGACGGTTGACCTTGGTGATCAGCTTGCCCTTGGAGTGCTTTTTGGCAAACAGGGTCAGCAGCACATTTTCCTCGTCGAAGTTGGTCAGCGCCACAAAGGCCTCCGCCGAGCCCAGCCCCTCCGAGAGCAGGAACTCCCGGTTGGAGCCGTCCTCGCAGAGGATCTCCGCCTCCGGCAGCTCCTCAGTGAGCATTAGGCTGCGGGCGGGGTCGCGCTCCACGATGCGCACATGGATGCGGTTTTGGATCAGCTCCTTGGCCAGATAGTAAGCGATGGCCCCGCCGCCCACGATCATGGCGTTGCGCACCGGACGCACCGGAATGTGGATCTTACAGAAGAATTCATGCGCCTTGTCCTGCGTGGAGAGGAAGGTGATCACGTCGCCGTCCCGCAGCACGAAATTGCCGTCCGGGATGAGCACGTCCGTGCCGCGCTCCACGGCGCAGATCAGGATATCGCTTTTCAGCGTAGTGGGGATATCGCGGATGGCCATGCCGGCTAACCCCTGCTGCGCGGTGAGCTCAAACTTGATAAGCCGCACACGCCCATCCGCAAAGGTATCGATCTTGCTCGCGCCGGGGAACCGCAGCAGCCGGGAGATTTCTTTGGCAGCGGCCATTTCCGGGTTGATGATAGCCGAAATGCCGATCTGCTGCTTGATAAAATCCAGCTCATGGCTGTAGGACGGGTTGCGCACGCGGGCGATGGCGTGGCAGTGGCCCGCCTTTTTGGCGAACATGCAGCACAGCAGGTTCAACTCGTCCGACCCGGTGACCGCGATAAACACGTCCGTTTCCTCGATGCCCGCCTCGTTCAGCGTACTGATGGACGACCCGTTGCCCACGATGCCCATCACGTCATACGTCTGGCTCACATGCTCCACGCGGGTCTTGTTCGTATCGATCACCGTGACGCTGTGCTCCTCCTCACTGAGCTGCCGGGCCAGTGCCGTGCCGACCTTGCCGCAGCCCACCAATACGATGTTCATACTCGAAACCTTCTCCTCCTTGCGCCGGAAGGCACAAAAACTCTATAGATACTATATAGTATAGCATACTCCGCCGAAAAGTCCATTCTTTTGGCGAAGTTTGGCTCTGCTTATGCACAAATGCCCGCGCCCGGCTGCCCGGAGCGGCGGCGCAGGAGTTTCCCCAGCAAATGTCCAGAAGGTGCGGTCCCGTTGCCAACGGCAACAGGCGGAATCCCGGGTTCCGGGCTATTTGCGGGAAGAGCTCCTAAGACGACGCTCC
>CAZYAX010000079.1:5013-6582 GCA_964646195.1 uncultured Faecalibacterium sp.
GGCGGAATCCCGGGTTCCGGGCTATTTGCGGGAAGAGCTCCTAAGACGACGCTCCTCGATGCCGCTTTAGGCTGCAAGTGCCTTTCATGCGCAAACCTTTATTGATCGAACCGCTCCACGCCGTCCGCCGTCACGAGCGCATACACCAGCGGCGCCGGGCTGGGCGGCGTATCGCCGTAGGCCAGGCCGCTGCGGTACTCAGCGGCCGCCGCGTCAAAGAGGGACGGCTGGCCGTAAAAGGTGGCGAGGCTCTCCCCTTTTTTCACGAAGTCGCCGCGTTTTTTGTGCAGCACGATGCCGGCGGCGTAGTCGATGGGGTCGCCCTTTTTCAGGCGGCCCGCGCCCAGCAGCACGCTGGCGCTGCCGATCTTTTCGGCGTCGTTCTGCACGATGTAGCCCTCTTGCTCCGCCAGCAGCTCATAGTGGTCCGCGGGCTGGGCAAACAGGCTGTAATCGTCCAGCACGCGCACGTCGCCGCCCTGCGCTGCAAACATCGCCTTGCACTTGGCATAGGCGCTGCCGTCCGCGATCACACCCTGCGCCAGCGCGCGGCACTCCTCGCTGGTGCCCTTGCCCGCCAGCACCAGCATATTGGCCGCCAATTGCAGGCACACCTCGGTGAGGTCGGCGGGGCCGCGGCCCTTGAGCACCTCCATGCTCTCCATCACCTCCAGGCTGTTGCCGATGTTATGCCCCAGCGGCGTATCCATTTCGGTGATCAGTGCAGCCATCCGGCGGCCGTAGCGCGTGCCGATTTCCACCATGGCCTTGGCCAGCGCGATGCTGTCCTCCACGGTCTTCATAAATGCGCCGGTTCCGGTAGTCACATCCAGCAAGATCGCATCCGACCCGGCAGCCAGCTTCTTGCTCATGATGCTGGAGGCGATGAGCGGGATGCAGCTTACGGTGGCGGTCACGTCCCGCAGAGCGTACATCTTTTTGTCCGCCACGGCGATACCCTCGCTCTGCCCGATGACCGAAAGCCCCACCTGCTTGACCTGCGCAAAAAACTCCTCCTGCGTCAGTGCGGTGCGGGTTCCGGGCACGCTCTCCATCTTGTCGATGGTTCCGCCGGTGTGGCCCAGGCCCCGGCCGCTCATCTTGGCGATGGGCACACCGCAGGCCGCCACCACCGGCGCGATGACCAGCGTAGTCTTATCGCCCACGCCGCCGGTGGAGTGCTTGTCCACCTTGATGCCCGGTATGGGCGAGAGATCCACCATTTTGCCGCTGTGGGCCATCACATCGGTGAGCGCCGCCGTCTCCTCTGCGGTCATGCCGCGCAGGTACACGGCCATCATCCAGGCGGCCATCTGGTAGTCCGCCACCTCGCCGCTGACGTAGCCGCCCACCATATATTCCAGCTCCGCACGGGTATGTACGCCGCCGTCCCGTTTTTTTGCAATCAAATCGTATGCACGCATTGCTTTGTCCTCCCTGTTTTTGGTGTTTGCCGTCCGAGGCTTTTTCCTTCCCCGTTTTCCGGGTCTTTCGAGTCTCTCTTGCGGCCTTCTTGTTAGGGAAGCTCTGAATAAATCTGGTATGCAGATTGCCGAGCGAGCCGTGCCG
>CAZYAX010000080.1:0-6520 GCA_964646195.1 uncultured Faecalibacterium sp.
GCAAGATGCGTGCCAAGCCCGAAGGGCGTGATTTGTTCAGAGGTTCCTTAGCACGAAAGGAAAGTTTACGCCGCTTCCTGCGTGGCAACGCCCTGCGGCAGCACAGGGGCAACCCCAAGCGTCACGGCGGGGGCGGGGCCGTCCGGCCAGAGGGCTTCGGCGCTGAGCGGCAGCCCAACGGCATACTGGATGCCTTCGGCGGCGGTATAGGTAATGATCGCCGTATAGTCCCCTTTGGGCAGGCGGGCGGAGAATATGCCGTCCGCATTCGTGGTTAGATTCTTGACCGTCACGCCGTCGTGCATAAGGGTAACAGCTGCGCCTGCGGCGGGTGCTCCGTCCGGCAGGAGGACGGCGGCTTGCAGCTTCCAGATGGGCAGCGCCGCCGCACCGCCGGCAACCGCAGCGCCCACGAAGAGGGCCGCGTCACCACCGGAGGAGCCGGAGCCACCTGCGGGGGCTGGCGTGGGGGCTGGCTTGAGCGGCGCGATCTCTTCGGTTTTAGTCCCGCCGCAGATGGTGCAGGTATAAGTCTTTACGCCCGGTGTGGTTTCGGTGGGCTGGGTGGTGATGGTGCCCTCATCCCATGAATCATGGCCTTGAGCACTGCACGTCCCGCTTTCTCCACCTCCGCGCAGCGCCCATGCGGTGATGCCGCCTCCCGTTTGCAAAATCAGGCCGAGCAGCACTGCCAGCGCCAGCAGTGCCGATAGAGCCCTTTCTTTTAAAGTCCTGCTTGTTTCCATATCCGGTCTCTCCTTTTGGCCAGCCGTCTCCTGCTAAAATCCTGCAAGCAAGGCAAAATTTACGTCTGGCAGTTGATTTCATCCGCTTCATTCTACTACAGCCCGTTTGCCCCACGCAAGGTATTTTGCAAAAAAGCCCCACAGTACGCCTGAGAATCTATCGCATCACGCCATTCTTTTCAGCCATAACTGAAATTCTCCCTCTTTTCCAGCAGTTTATCGGGTTATACTCCGATAAACTTTTTCTTTTCCCTCACGGGTTGCTCTCCTCCGGCTCGCCGGGCTTGAAGATATGCGTGCGCGTCAGCCGCTGCAGGGTATCGTCATAGTCGGCGTTGGCGCATACCGTATACAAAATATCCACCACGTTCAGCTGGGACAGCCGCGACGACATCGCCCCGTTGCGGAACAGCGACTCGTTGGCCGCGATATACAGCACATAGTCCGCCAGCTTGGCCACCTCGGAAGGGTAGTACCGGGTGATGGCAATGATGGGGGTGTGATTTTCCCGCATGGCCTCCATGCACTGGATCATCTCCACCGTCTGCCCGGAGTAGGAGAACACGATGCCCACGTCCTCCGGCGCGGAGTTGCGCGCCTGCAAAAGCTGGGAGTGCCAATCTTCGTTGACCACACAGGGCTTGTTCAGCCGCAAAAATTTGAGGTAGGTGTCCTTGGCCACGCACAGTGACGCGCCGATGCCAAACAGCATCACCATGCGGCTGCGGTTCACGAGGCACGCGCACTCCTCCACCACCTCTGGGCTCAGCAGGCGCTGGGTGTCCATCAGGCACTGGATGTTCTTTTGGGTCACCTTTTCCACGATCTCCTGCACGGTGTCGCTGCGGGTGATTTCCTGCTCAGGGTGGCTGCCGGTATCGCCCAGTGTGGCCAGCTCGCGCACCAGCGCATGGCGCAGCTCCTTGTAGCCGTTAAAGCCGATTGCCCGGCATACCCGCACCACACTGGACGGGGACGAAAAGGTCTGCTGTGCCAGTGCGCGCACCGTCATCTCGGTGGTCTGTTCGGGGTTGTCCAGAATGAACCGCGCGATCTCCCGCTCCGTATTGCTGAGGGACGGCCGGATCTCGCGCAGGCGCAGCAAAACATTTTGCATAGTTTTTTCTCCCATCTAAGCGATATTTTTTATAAAAAGTAGTCAAAATCGGGGCGATTCTTCCAAAATCCTCCCCTTATATGAAACATTATACCATAAATTTAAAAAGCCGTAGACATTTTGTTCTAAAAATTTTATACTTTGTTCATATTCGATCGCTTGGGCGATGGACATTTCAGGAAAAGAAATTGAGGTGTATGGAATGGGTCTGAATCTACAGAATATGACCACAGAGACTCGTAACCCCCGTACCATGGAGCTGGACAGAATGACAGAGCTCCAGATCGTTACCGTGATGAACGAGGAGGACGCGCGCGTGCCTCTGGCCATTGCCAAGCGCCTGCCGGAAATCGCGCAGGCAGCCTCCTGGGCTGCGGAGGCCTTTGCGCAGGGCGGCCGGCTCATCTATATGGGGGCAGGCACCAGCGGGCGGCTTGGCGTGCTGGACGCTGCCGAGTGCCCGCCCACGTTCGGGGTACCCGCCAGCATGGTGGTCGGTCTGATCGCCGGCGGCAAGGACGCCTTTACCCAAGCGATTGAGGGCGCGGAGGACAGCCGCGCCCTGGGCCAGGACGACCTTGCCGCCCTCGGCCTCACCGCCAAGGACTTTGTCGTGGGCATCGCCGCTTCCGGCCGCACGCCCTATGTGTTGGGCGGGCTGGAATACGCCCGCCTCACCGGCTGCCACACTGCCGCCATCGCCTGCAATACCGGCAGCGCCGTGGGCCAGGCGGCTGATCTGGCCATCGAGGTGGAATGCGGGCCGGAGGTGCTCACCGGCTCCACCCGGCTCAAGGCCGGCACAGCGCAAAAGCTCATCCTCAACATGATCTCCACCGCCGCCATGGTGCATAGCGGCAAGGCCTACCAGAACCTGATGGTGGATGTGATGCAGACCAACGAAAAGCTACACGCCCGCGCGGAGAACATTGTGATCGATGCCACCGGTGTGGACCGCGCCGAGGCCCGCCGGGCCATCGACGAGGCAGGCGGCAGCGTAAAATGCGCCATCACCATGCTGCTGGCCGGCTGCGATGCCGCCGCGGCGCGCCAGCGGCTAGAGCAATCCGGCGGCCATGTGCGCGCAGCCATCGGGCTGTAGGTTCACCCCGTTCCCCTGCGGCTGGGCCGCATTTGAATATACACTTCTTGCATAAGGAGGAAACCAAAATGACCAACGAAGAATTGGTTCGCGCTTCGCTCGAAAAGTTAGGCGGAAAAGGCAACGTTCTCACAGTTACCAACTGCATGACCCGCCTGCGCGTGCAGGTCAGGGACGATGCCAAGGTGGACGATGAGGGCCTGAAAAAGATCGAAGGCGTGATGGGCGTGGTACATGACCGCGCCAACTACGTTGAGATCGTGGTCGGCCCCGGCAAGTGCCGCAAATGCGCGGACATCTGCCGTTCGATGGGCATCCCCGCTGCAGCGGAGGCGTCCACAGCAAACGATTGGCAGGCCAACAAGGCCGCCGTCAAGTCAGCACAAAAGCAAAACGGCGCCAAGGCCCTGCTCAAAACCGTGGGCGACATCTTTGTGCCGCTCATCCCCGGCGTCATTGCCGCTGGCCTGTGCTCAGGCCTGGCCACTCTGCTGACTCAGGTGATGCCCAATTATGCCGAAAGCTCGTTCTGGACCATCGTGTACAACCTGCTGTCCCTGATCAATGCATCCTTCCTCACCTACCTGACCGCGTGGGCGGGCTACCGCGCCGCCGAAAAGTTCGGCGCCACCCCGATCTTGGGCGGTATGTTGGGCATGATTACCACCTTGGGCAACATCGACAGCATTGCGCGGGTCATTGGCCTGTACAATGAGGAGGTTCCGCTGGACTCCATCCTGCGCAGCGGCCGCGGCGGCGTGCTGGCCGCAATCATCGGCGTATGGTGCCTCGCGCAGGTGGAAAAGTTCATCCGCAAGCGGATGCCGGATTCTCTGGACATCGTGTTCACCCCGCTGCTCACCCTGATTATCTGCATCATCCCCTATATCCTGATCATCATGCCCATCACCGGCTATATCTCCACGGCGCTGTGCTGGGTGGTGGAGCAGCTCTGCATGAGCTCCAACCTGTTTGTCCGTCTCATCGCCGGTTATCTCGCCGCGCTGCTGTTCCTCCCCATGGTTGCCATGGGTATGCACCACGGTCTGGTTGCCCTGTACACCGTCCAGCTTAACGCCTTCGGCTATGTCACGCTGTATCCGGCGCTGGCAATGGCGGGCGCAGGGCAGGTCGGCGCGGCCATCGCCATCTACCTCAAGGCCAAGAAGGTGGGCAACGAGCGCATGAAGTCGGTCATTGCCGGCGCGCTGCCCGCCGGTGTGCTGGGCGTTGGCGAGCCGCTGATCTACGGCGTTACGCTGCCCATGGGCAAGCCGTTCCTCACGGCAGGCCTGGGCGCAGGCTTTGGTGGTGCATTCGTCATGGCCATGCAGGTGGCTGCCACCGCGTGGGGCCCCTCCGGTGTGCTGGCCCTGTTCGTGATGACTGCCGGCCCCAACGGCGCTGCCGCCAGCATCGGCTTCTACGCCATCGGCCTGGTGATCAGCTATGTGATGGGCTTCATCATCACCAACATTATGGTCAAACCCGAGGAAGTTGCCAATGCCTGATTTTCTCGGACGGTCGGTTTACCTGACAGAGTTTGAGAAGCAGAGCGCACCGCTTGCCGCTATCCCGGCAGGCGGTGCGCCTGTGTTCATTTCTCTGCACATCAGCGAAGAATTTGATCCAACCTATTGTACCCGTGTGCGGGCGCTGTGCGCCTGGCTCAACGCGCATGGATGGCGCATTTTGGCGGACGTATCCGAAAAGACGGTGCGCCAGTTTGGCTGCACCGACCTCGCCGCCCTGGCGCGGGAGCTGGGCCTGTGGGGTCTGCGGCTGGACTACGGCTTTACCATCCCGCAGATGCAGGCGCTGGCGCAGCAGCTGCCCATTGCGGTCAACGCCTCCACCACCACGCCGGAGCTGGCCGCGCAGCTGGCTGGCCCGGGCCGCACCGTGATTGCCCTGCACAACTTTTACCCCCGGCCGGAGACCGGCCTGGACGAAGATTTTTTGCGCGAGAGCACCCGCAGCCTCCAGCAGGCCGGACTGAAGGTCTACGCCTTCATCCCCGGCGACACGCTGCTGCGCGGACCGCTGGGCTGCGGCCTGCCCACACTGGAAGCCCACCGGGGCGCTGCTCCTTCGGCAGCCTTTGCCGATCTGGCCCTCAACTACGGCGTGGACGGCATTTTTGCAGGCGACCCCGGCATAAGCGAACGCGAGCAGGCGTATATTGACCGCTTTTGCCGCACGGGTGAGCTCTGCCTGCCCACGGCGCTGCGCCCCGGCTACGAGGCGCTGTACGGCCGCACCTTTACCTGCCGTGCGGATTCCCCCGCGTGGCTGGTGCGCTATGAGGAGTCCCGCACCTATTCCTGCCTGGGCGGCCCAGTGCAGCCGGATCACTGCGTGGCCCGCCGGCGTGGCTGCGTAACCATGGACAACCTGGGCTACCGGCGCTATTCCGGCGAGATCCAGCTGATCCGCCGCGACCTGCCCGCAGACGAAAAGGTGAACGTGATCGGCCAGGTGAGCCCGCGCCACTTGCTGCTCATCGACTGCATCCGCCGCGGAGGTAAGTTCCGCATGGTGGAACCGGAGGATGGCAAAAATGCGTTATAAGCTGCTTGCGCTGGATCTGGACGGCACCGCCTTGGGCAGCGATCCCCGCCGGTTTGCCCCCGGCGTGCTGCAAGCCGCCGCGCAGGCTGCCGGGGCCGGCTGCACGGTCGTGATCGCCACAGGGCGCTCGTTTCTCACGCTGCCCCCAGCCATCGCCGCCGGGCAGCTGCCCTGGCTGCGCTATGTGATTTTATACGACGGCGCGGAGATTTTGGATCTGCATATCCACGCTTGCCTGTGGCGGCAGGCCATCCCGGCCCAAGGGCTGGATGCCGCCGCCCGCATCGCGCAGGAGCACGGCGTAACCGTGGAATATGTGGCGGCTGGCGGCGCTTACTATGTATCCGCCGATGGTTGGGAGCAGCTATGGCAGCTGCCGTTCACCCCGTTCCACCGCCGGGTTTTGGAGCGCTGCGCCCAACCCTTTACCGGCCCAGCCTCCGCGCTGGCCGCGCAAGACATCCTCAAGTTGAACCTCCTCTGCCTGACGCCCGCCGTGCAGGATTCCATTTTTCAGGCGCTGCACAGGGCCGGCCTGCTCGCCATGGAGTGCGCCCCCGGCGCGCTGGAGGTCACTTCCCCCGCTGCCGGCAAGCTGGAAGCAGTACGCTTTCTGGCCGGCCGGCTGGGCCTGCCGCTGGATAAGGTAATGGCCCTGGGCGACAGCGGCAACGACGCCGCGCTGCTGGCCGGGGCAGGCTTGGGCGTGGCCATGGGCAACGCGCCCGATTTTGTAAAGCTCGCCGCCAAGGCCGTCACCGCCTCCAACGTGGAGGGCGGCGCAGCGCAGGCCATCCGAAGGTGGCTGCTGGAAGAGGCGTGACGGACCGACGGCCGCCGCAGCCTGCGCGGGAATGCCCGCAAAAGGCCGTATGGCACAAGCAAGGCGGCCTCCCCGCCCACGATGCTGTGGATGGGGAGGCCGCCTGTTTTTAAGGAAGCTCTGAATAAATCTGGTATGCAGATTGCCGAGCGAGCCGTGCC
>CAZYAX010000081.1:0-6507 GCA_964646195.1 uncultured Faecalibacterium sp.
ATACCCCCATATCCAGTTCTTGCGGCGATGTAGCTGCATCAACCAGCAACGCTGTGCATTATACCGGATTTTTCGGCGTTTGTCAACACCTTTTTCTGCTTTTTTTGCGGAATTTTCGTAAAAGACGTTCTTTCGATTAAAATATAAGGGCAATAAAAAGGATAAAGGCCGTCCCGCCTGCGCACGGCAGGGCAGAGACGGCTCGTTCCCGTTTAAAAAGGCCGGATCCATCGGGCGGGAAAGGGCCCTGCTGACAGAGCTGCGCACCGGAGAATACGCCAACCCATCAACTTCTACGAGCCAAAGGGCAAGCAGGCATTGCTGCACGCCGGGGGATACGGCTCGCAAAAAAGGCGGACAGAGCAAAAGCGATGCGCCAAAAGGAATCAGTGGAACAGTTTGTTGCCACCCCAGATGCACACGCAGGCGCCCACCACAGAGACAATGAAATTGCCCACAAAACCATAGGCGTGCAGGCCGATGATGCCGAAGAGCATATCGCCCACAAAGCCGCCTAGTACCCCGAGGACGATGTTTCGGATGGTAGAAGTCTTAGCGCCCATGATTCGGCCGGCTACATAGCCCGCCAAAGCGCCAATGACCAGGGAAAAAATAAATGAGAACATATAGTCGATCCCCTCTCTTGATTTGACAAATAGCATCGTTTGACGAATTACATCAATTATAGCGGTATGCAATACAATTTGCAAGATGTTTGCGGCAAAATAGCGCGGATGCTTTATTCTTCCGGCCTTTGGCTGGTTAGCTCATCCAGATTCTGCGTGTAGCAAGGCAGCAGGTGCTCCATAAACCAGTCAGCCTCCGGGCAGTGCATCGCCTCCAAGGCAGCCTGCTGCTGGCGCAGGGCGCTGTCGAATTCATGGTTGCCGCTGCGGCTTTCCTCCATGCACTTGATCAGCGCCGAGAGCCGGTCGGCGGCCTTGAGCAGGCGGCGCTCCTCGGCGGTGAGCAGGTCGCCGCTGATGTAGGGCAGGATCTCCTCGTTCAGCTCGTCCGGCAGCAAGGAGGCCATGGCCGTGGCGCTTTCGTGCTCCAGGGCCTTGTAGGCGTCGCGCAGGCCGGCGTTTTTGTATTTGACCGGCGTGGGCATGTCGCCTGTTATGATCTCGGGCGCGTCGTGGTACAGCGCGGCCACCGTCACCGTTTTGGGGCGGCAGGGCGTGCCCGTGTACCGCCGCGCGATCAGGCACAGCATGTGCGCCAGCAGCGCCGTATCGCAGGTGTGCTCGCTGAGCGATTCCGGCCGGCTGGAGCGCATCAGGCTCCAGCGGGTGATGTATTTCATGCGTGCCAAAAGGGCGCTGAAGGGATAAAGTGTCATCGTGTTAGCCTCCTTGGCGCAGGGAATGCCCTGCGTGCTTTTGTATAAAACCTTTCCTTTCCAAGATAATAGCCCGGCGCGCGGTTGTCAAGCCTGTTTTTGCCGCAGCCGCCGGGATGCAGGCCACGCTTTCGCGCCCGGGCGGGCGTTTTGCGCGGTTTGGCGCATACCGCAGCTGCGATTTATGCAGAGGCCCTATGGAACCTCTGAACAAATCACGCCCTTCGGGCTTGGCACGCATCTTGCCGGCTGCGCCGCACCGCTGGCTTTGAGAAAATGCTCGTTGATACACACAGTAGCAACTGCGCTTTTCTCTTCGTCATCGGCACGGCTCGCTCGGCAATCTGCATACCTGATTTATTCAGAGCTTCCCTATATAGACAAAACAAAAGAGGCTTTTTTTGCAGGGCGCGAAATGGTATACTAAGGAGGTCAAAATGATTTGGCCCGTTTTTTGCAAGAGCGGGCAGAAAAAAGGGGTACGGGCTATGGCTCAATCATCTCTCCGGCCGCGCCACCTGGCGCACCGGCAGGCGCAAAACAAATTCTGGCTCACCGTGGCGCTGTGCGCGCTGACGGCGGCGCTGATCTTTTTGCCGTTCCAGATCGTGGACGGCGGCTTTTTCCATTACGCAGGCGACTTTAACAGCCAGCAGATCAGCTTTTACCGGTATATGAACGGCTTTATCAAGGGGCAGGGCTACCCGGACGGGCTTTCGTCTGCGGCGGGGCAGACGCTGCCGCGCAATACCTTTTCGTGGGCCACGGACCTTGGCAGCGGCGCGATGAACGCCTATTCGTTTTATCTGTACGGCTCGCCGTTTTTCTGGCTTTCGTTGCTGCTGCCGCAAAGCTGGCTGCCCTATATGATGTGCCCGCTGCTGGTGCTCAAGTTTGCAGTGGCGGGCGGCGGCGCGTACCTGTACCTCAGGCGCTACGTTCATGATCTTAATTTTGCGGTGCTGGGCGCATGCCTGTATGCCTTTTCGGGCTTTTCAGTGTACAACATCTTTTTTAACCACTTTGTGGACGTGGTGGCGCTGTTCCCGTGGATGCTGTGGGCGCTGGACGAGTGCATCTACGAAAAACGGCATGGCCTGTTTGCGTTTTTTGTGGCGGTCAACCTGCTCAACAACTACTTCTTTTTTGTGGGGCAGGTGCTGTTCCTGGTCATTTACTTTGTGTGCAAGCTCAGCGCGGGGGACTTTAAGCTCACGGGCCGCCTGTTTGGTACGCTGGCGTTCGAGAGCGTGCTGGGCGTGGCGATGGGCTGTGTGCTGGCGTGGCCGGCCTTTCTTTCACTGCTGCAAAACCCGCGCACCATCGACCTTTCGTCGGGGTGGGGCTTTTTGACCTACTCCAAGGTACAGCAGTATCTGGCCATCCTGCTCAGCTGGGTGATGCCGCCGGATTCGCCCTATCTCAGTTCCATCTGGTCGGAGGGGATCATCAAATGGACGAGCATGACAGCCTATCTGCCGCTGTGCAGCCTGGCCGGCGCGCTGGCCTACTGGCGCGCGCGCCGGGGCGACAGCAAAAAGCGCATCGTGGCCACCTGCGCGGTGTTTGCGCTGGTGCCGGTGCTCAACAGCGCGTTTTATGCGCTTAACTCCAGCTACTATGCCCGCTGGTACTATATGCCGGTGCTCATCCTGTGCGCTATGACGGTGGGAGCGTGGGAGGATCCGGGCGCGGACCTGCAAGCGCCGGCCAGGGGGCTGGCCTGGGTGATGATTGCGACGCTGGCCTTTGCGCTGGTGCCGGTGCAGGACGGCGAGACCGGAAAGTGGTCGCCGGGCGTGCTGCAAAACCCCGGCCAGTACGCGGCCATGCTGGGCTTTGGCCTGGCGGGGTTGCTGCTGTACCGCTGGCTGTGCAGGGGCCGCCAGACGCACAAGGATTTTGCGCGCCGTATGCTGGCGGGGGTGCTGGCGTTTGCGTGTGTGTTCAGCATCACCCACATCGCCATTGGCAAGTTTGGTCAGTGGTATACCGACAGCGACCTGGTGGAGCAGTATACTGCCGCTCTGGCGCTCAAGGAGGACCTGCCACAGGGCGACTACCGCATCGACACCTACAAGACCCACGACAATCTGGGTATGTGGCTGGATAAGAGCAGCCTGCAATACTTTGGCAGTACCGCCGCGCCCAGCATCCTCAGCTTTTACCCGTCCGTGGGCGTTAAGCGGGACGTGCGCAGCGAGCCGGAGCTGGCAAACTACGCGCTGCGGGGCCTGCTGAGCGTGGAGTATATGGTGATGGACGAGGACAGCCGGGAGGATTTTGAGGCGGAGGCCGATGCCGGCTGGACGTATTTTGACACGCGGGACGGCTTTGCGCTGTACCGCAATGACAACTATGTTCCCATGGGCTTTACCTACGACTACTATATCACCGAGGAACAGTACGAGAGTGTGGTAAAGGCCAACCGCGCGGCGCTGCTGCTGCGGGCGCTGGTGCTGAGCGAGGAGGACGCTGCCGTGTACGGGCGCTATTTGAAAAAAGCACCGGACGAGGAACTGTCCGGGTTTAGCTACGATGCCTATGTGGAGGACTGTGCGCAGCGGCGAGCGGCGGCGTGCAGCAGCTTTATGATGACCAACTCCGGCTTTAGCGCGGAGATCGAGCTGCAAAAGGAGAACCTTGTTTTCTTTGCGGTGCCTCACGACGACGGCTTTACCGCCTATGTAAACGGGCAAAAGGCCGAGATCCTGCGGGTGGACGAGGGCCTGATGGCTGTGCTTTGCCCCGCAGGCTGGAGCAGCATCGACTTTGTGTATGAGGCGGACGGCCTCAAGCTGAGCCGTGCCGTTAGCTGCGCGGCGCTGGCGGTGTTTGCCGGTTATATGGCCTGCTTTGCGGTTCGCCGGCGGCGCAGGGCAAAGGCCCATAAAAACAAAGAAGAGGGAAGAATATGAGCAATTACGCAGAAAAGATCGCAAAGGAGCTGAACCAGCCCCAGCCGTATGTGGCGGCGGCCATTGCCCTGATCGACGAGGGCAATACGATCCCGTTTATCGCGCGCTACCGCAAGGAGGCCACCAACAGCATGGACGACCAGGCGCTGCGCCAGCTGGGCGAGCGGCTGGAATACCTGCGCGGGCTGGATAAGCGCAAGGAGGAAGTGACTAAAGGCATCACCGGGCAGGAGGCCATGACCCCCGCGCTTGCCGCCGCGCTGGAAAAGGCGGAGACCCTGGCCGAAGTGGAGGACATCTACCGCCCCTATAAGCCCAAGCGCAAGACCCGCGCCAGCGTAGCCAAGGCCAAGGGCCTGGGCCCGCTGGCCGAACTGATTTTGGCGCAGGATCGCCGCACCGACCCGCACAAGGAGGCGGAAAACTATCTCACCGAGGAGGTGCCCACGGCAGAGGATGCGCTGGCCGGCGCAAGGGACATCATCGCGGAAGCGATCAGCGACGATGCCGCCGTGCGCGCCGAGCTGCGCCGCTTTTACCATGCCTTTGGCGTGGTGACCAGCAAGGCCGCCAAGGAGGGCGACAGCGTGTATGCGCAGTATTACGATTACAGCGAGCCGGTGTCCAGGATTGCGGATCACCGGGTGCTGGCGCTGGACCGAGGCGAGCGCGAGGGCTGGCTCAAAGTAACCATAGCCGTGGAGCCGGAGCGCGGCGCGGGCATCACGGTGCGGCTGTTTGCGCGCCTTTCCTCCGGCGGCGCGTGCGCCCGGCAGGTGCAGGCCGCAGCGGAGGACGCCTACAAGCGCCTGCTGGCTCCCAGCCTGGAAACCGAGATCCGCGGCGAGCTGACCGAGCGCGCCGCCGAAGGGGCCATCAGGAACTTTGGTGAGAACCTGCGCCAGCTGCTGCTCCAGCCGCCCATCAAGGGCAAGGTGGCCTTGGGCATGGATCCGGGCTACCGCATGGGCTGCAAGCTGGCTGTGGTGGACCCCACCGGCAAGGTGCTGGATACCGCCGTCGTGTACCCCACGCCGGAGTTTAAAAAAGTGGCGCAGGCCCAAAAGACGGTCAAGGCCCTGATCCAAAAGCACGGCGTGCAGATCATTGCCATCGGCAACGGCACGGCCAGCAAGGAGACCGAGATCTTTGCCGCCGGCGTCATCCGCGAGCTGGGCGGCGGCGTGCAGTATATGGTGGTCAGCGAGGCGGGCGCGTCGGTGTACTCGGCCAGCCCCCTGGCGGCCAAGGAATTCCCCCAGTTCGATACCAATCTGCGCAGCGCGGTGTCCATTGCGCGCCGCTTGCAGGATCCGCTGGCCGAGCTGGTCAAGATCGACCCCAAGGCCGTGGGCGTGGGCCAGTACCAGCACGATATGCCCCAAAAGCGCCTGAACGAGGCGCTGGACGGCGTGGTGGAGGACTGCGTAAACACGGTGGGCGTGGACCTGAACACGGCCAGCGCGCCGCTGCTGGTGCGCGTGGCGGGTCTGACCAAGGCCACGGCGCAGAATGTGGTGGATTACCGCGAAGAAAACGGCGCGTTCACCTCCCGTGCCCAGCTCAAAAAGGTCAAGGGCCTGGGCCCCAAGGCGTACCAGCAGTGTGCGGGCTTTTTGCGCATCCCGCAGGCCAAAAACAAGCTGGACGAGACGGCCGTCCACCCTGAGAGCTACGAGGCCGCCGAGACCGTTTTGCGGGAATGCGGCTTTACCCGCGCCGACATCGGCACCCCGGCCATCGCCTCGCTGCGCAGCCGCGCCGAGGCCATTGGGCTGGATACGCTGTGCCAAAAGGCGGGTGTGGGCGCGCCCACGCTGGCGGACATCTTGGCCGAGCTGCTGCGGCCGGGCCGCGACATGCGCGACGCGCTGCCCCAGCCGGTGCTGCGCAGCGACGTGCTGGGTATGGAGGACCTCAAGCCCGGCATGGAGCTCACCGGCACGGTGCGCAACGTGATCGACTTTGGCGCGTTTGTGGACATCGGCGTCCACCAGGACGGCCTGGTGCATATCAGCCAGATCTGCAACCGCTACATCAAGCACCCCAAAGAGGTGCTCAAGGTGGGTCAGGTGGTGCAGGTGCGCGTGCTGGAAGTGGACCTGAAGAAAAAGCGCATCGCGCTCACCATGAAGGGCGTGCAGCAAAGGGCGGTGTAAAAGCGCCGTCTGGCCATCTACAAAATAAGAAACAAAGGAAGCTCTGAATAAATCTGGTATGCAGATTGCCGAGCGAGCCGTGCCGATG
>CAZYAX010000082.1:0-6451 GCA_964646195.1 uncultured Faecalibacterium sp.
TTATACCATGAAGCGCAGCGGAATGGTATAATTGCGCATCAAAAGCCGGTTGCCGGGCCGGCGCAAGCCGGAACGGCGAGGCGTTGCGCATAAACCGGTATAATATCGCGTCAGCGATATTATACCAAAAATTTGCCGCGGAGCCTATATCGCCCCGTGTTTCTTTTTGCTAACACAAAACGACAGGCTGCCCCGCCCGCAAAAAACAGGCCCTTTGAAGCGCAATGCTGCAAAGGGCCTGTCTCGTTGTGCGCCCGGTGAGCGCACGTTCTATAGGGTGAAAGACCCGAATCCGCCCGGCAGTGGGAAGGGTTAGTCAAAGGCAAGGGTGTCCATCGTGAGGTGGAATCTGAAGAAAGCCGGGCCTTTTATGCACAAAGGCCCGGCTTCGGTGTGCCAAAAATGCTGAAAACTTTTTTATTCCCCGCTGGACAGCCAGCAGCGGGCCAGCGAGCCGTCCGCAATGAAGCGCAGGCATTCGTGAAAGTTTTTGGTGTCATCCTGCATGCCGCCCTGCGCCCAATGGATCAGAAGACCCAAAAAAGCGCACGCGACCACGTCGCCCACCGTGCCAAGCTCGTCCTCTGTGAGGCGGCGGCCCTTTGGGCCAGTCTGGGTCTGGCCCCGCTCGATGGTGATGGCGCGGACGGTATCGTAGATATAGTCCTTGAGGCTGTTTTGGCCTGAGTAGGCCAGCGCGTTGCAGTAAAAGACCTTGTTTGCGCGCAAGTAATCCTCAATGGCGTGGAACTGCGCGTCCCAGTTTTCGGCGGTCAGCCTTTGGCGCAGCAGGCCGGTGGCCTCGCTTTCAAAGATCCAGTTTACCAGGGCGTATTTGTCCTGGAAGTGATAATAAAAGGTGTTGCGGCCAAGGCCTGCGTGCTCCACAATGTCGCTCACCGAGATGCGCTCCAGCGGGATGGTCTGCATCAGGGCTTTCAGGCTTTCGGCCAGCTCCTGTTTGGTCCGGTTGGTGTTGGGCATAGGAATCCATCCTTTCCGTTGACGTTATTTTTGACGCTTTTTGCCGAAGCGGTATTCCTTGCCATCCCGGATGCGCTTCAGGTTGGAGCGGTGCATATAAATCACCATGCACGCCATGATGGCAGCGCCCACAAAGGTCACGGCCAGGTCGCGCCCCGGCAGGCCCTGGTACAGCCCATACCCCAACGTCAAAAAGGGATAGGCCACGGCCATGGTCACGCTGCCCAGGGAAACCATGCCGGTGGGCAGCAGGCAGATGAGGAAAATCAGGAACAGAAACGGCATCAGAATGGGCTGTACGGCGAGGATCGCGCCGCCGGCCACCAGCACGCCCTTGCCGCCCTTAAAGCCGAAGTATACCGGCTTGGAGTGGCCGATCACCGCAAAGATGGCGGCCAGGTAGGGGGCAAGGTACGGCGAGAAGCCGCCCGTTGCCGAAAGCGAAACGTCCGGCAGAATCGCGCCGAACAGCCAGCGCCCGATGCACACGGCCAGCACGCCCTTGAGCACGTCGCCGGCGGCGGTCATGGCGGCGGCCTTTTTGCCAAAGGTGCGCAGCATGTTGGTCATGCCGGCCGCACCGCTGCCGTATTTTCGCACGTCGTCGTGATAAACGAGCTTGCTCACCAGGATGCCCGTGTCGATGCTGCCCAGCAGATACGCTTCGAGCGCGGTTGCAAGCACGGCTAAAATTGCCCAAATCATAGAATGACCCCTCCTTTTACTGCCCCGGTCATACGTCCTTGGCGCGAACCTCGCCTGTGCCGCGCTCCCGCACCACCAGACGGATGGGGGTATGGGCCAGGCCGAAGCTCTCGCGGATCTGGTTGATGAGATACCGCTGGTAGCTGAAATGGAACAGATGCTTTGCGTTTACAAACGCCACAAACGTGGGCGGGCGGGTGGATGCCTGGGTGAGATAGAAGATCTTGAGGCGGCGGCCCTTGTCGCTGGGCGGCTGCATCCGGGCGGTGGCGCGGGCCAGCATCTCGTTCAGCACGCCGGTGGGCACGCGGGCGCCGTTCTGTCTGTCCACCTCGCAGATGAGCTGAAGCAGGCGGTTCACGTTGTAGCCGGTCTGCGCGGAGATGAAAAGGATGGGCGCGTAGCTCATAAAGCTGAAGCACTCCGCATAGCCGCGGCGCTGCAGCTCCATGGTGTTGGTCTCCTTGCCCTCCACGGCGTCCCACTTGTTCACCACGATGATGCAGGCCTTGCCCTGCTCGTGGGCGTAGCCGGCCACCTTGCTGTCCTGCTCGGTGAAGCCGATGGTGGCGTCCACCATGATCAGGGCCACGCGGCTGCGCTCCACGGCGGCCAGCGCGCGCACCACCATATAGCGCTCGAGGCCGTCGGTGATGTTGCTGCGGCGGCGCAGGCCGGCGGTATCGGTAAAGATGAACTTGCCGAAGGCATTGTCCACCGGCGTATCGACGGCGTCGCGGGTGGTGCCGGCCTCGTCGGCTACGATCATGCGATTCTCACCCAAAATGCGGTTGGTCAGGCTGGACTTGCCCACGTTGGGCCGGCCGATGATGGCCACCGGGATGCGGTCCTCCTCAATCTCCGGCGCGGAGAAGTCCAGATGGGCGCACACTGCGTCCAGCAGGTCGCCGGTGCCGTGGCCGTGTACCGAGGACACCGGCAGCACCTCGTCAAAGCCCAGGTTATAAAATTCATACAGCTCCATGGGCGTTTCGCCCACCGTGTCGCATTTGTTCACGGCCAGAAGGATGGGCTTGTGGCTGCGGCGCAGCATATGGGCCACATCCTCGTCGGCGGCGGTCAGGCCGGACTTGACGTCCACCACCATGATGATGCAGTCTGCGGTGTCGATGGCGATCTGCGCCTGCTCGCGCATGTGGGCCAGGATACCCTCGGTGGCCTTGGGCTCGATGCCGCCGGTATCCACCAGCAGGAGCTTGTGGTCGCACCATTCGCACTCGGCGAAGATACGGTCCCGCGTGATGCCGGGCGTGTCCTCCACGATGGCCAGGCGCTGGCCGCATAATTTATTGAACAGGGTGGACTTGCCCACGTTGGGGCGGCCCACCACGGCTACAATGGGTTTGCTCATAAAAGATTCCTCCATTCTAAAAGAGGGGAATAGCGGTATAGGGAGGCGGTTGCCCGGCGCACAGGGCGGCCAGGGCGGCGGCTTTGCGCCTGCGGTGGGCCTGTTGCCCGGTTACAGTGCGCACGGCGGGCAGCGTGGACAGTCTGCGTTCAGCCGCGGCGCCGGCGAGTGATATGCAGCCCGCTCTTGAGCAGCGTGCGGGCCTCGTCGCCGCCGCCGCAGGGCAGGATCTCAATTTTCACATCCAGCTCCCGGGCCAGCTGCTCCACGGTGACGCTGTCCAGGAACATATCCCGCTCGCTGCGCAGCATCACCTCCGGCACGCCGAGGGTCTTGCTTTGCAGCCTGCCCTTGCACTGGGCAATGATGTCGGTGGCGGTCACCAGACCGGCCACACCCACGTTTCCCCCGAAAAATTTGTTTTGGATGGGATGCACCGCTACCTCGATCATGGGATACTGGCGGTGCAGCTCGTCCATCATGGCGGTGATCAGCGGCGCGGCCAGCGTGCCGGTGACTACGTCCAGCTTTTTGCTGCCGTATACCTGGTGGGGCCGCGCCAGCTCGGCCAGAAACTCGTCCTCAAACAGCCGCCACATGCCCACGCCGTTTTCCAGCTGGGCAAAGTCCTCGTAAAATTCAGTGGGCGGGATGGGCCGCCCGGCGTTCAGGTACCACTCGTCGCTTGGGTAGATGATGCGCACGCCGTGCTTTGCCTTGCAGCGCGCGCCGTATTCCTCCAGGATGTCGATCACCTCCGCGCTGGAGGGCGCGTCGTAGGGCACCTGGGGGTATAGATTTTTGCGGTAATCGGTCACGCCGCAGGGCACAGCCGCGATGCTCTGCACCATGGGGGTGAGCCGCAGCAGATCCTCCAAAGTGCGGCGCAGCTCGCCGCCGTCGTTTACGCCGCGGCACAAAACGAGCTGGCAGTTCACGGCGATGCCGCCCTCAACCAGGCGGTCGAGGTATTGGAGCGTCTCGCCGCCGCGCCTGTTGGCCAGCATCCGCACCCGCAGTTGGGGGTTGGTAGTATGCACGGATACATTGATGGGGGAGATGTGCATCTTGATGATGCGGTCGATCTCGTGATCCTGCATATTGGTCATGGTAATATAATTGCCAAATAAAAAGGAGAGCCGCTCGTCGTCGTCCTTAAAATATAGGCTCTCACGCAGGCCGGGGGGCAGCTGGTCGATAAAGCAGAACATGCAGTGGTTGGAGCAGGAATGCTTTTGGTCGCCCAGATAGGTCTCGAAGTCACAGCCAAAGGGGGAGGCGGCGTCCCGCCGGACGTCCAGCTCCCGGATGCAGCCGCCGATCTCCGCCTTGAGGTGGAACGAGGGGCTGTCGGTGTAAAACTGATAGTCCAGCGTATCGTTGATGGGGTTGCCGTCTACCGCGAGCAGGCTGTCGCCGGGGGCCAGGCCCAGCGCCTGCGCGGTGCTGCCCGGCTCGATGGTTTGGATGCGGACTGCCACGCGGCGCACCTCCCTTGCAGGTAGTTCTCTGTATAACAAGAAGGGGAAGGCATAGCCCTCCCCTTTTGTCATACACCAATTATGCCACCAATTACGCGCAAATTAGGCCTTCTTGATGACTTCCTCGCCCTTGTAGTAACCGCAGTTGCCACATGCCTGGTGGGGGAGCTTCAGAGAGCCGCAGTTGCTGCACTTGACCAGTGCGGGGGCCTCCAGCTTCCAAACATTGCTGCGACGCTTGTCGCGGCGGGCCTTGGAAAGATGTCTCTTAGGTACTGCCATATTTTTGCACCTCCTCGATGGATTCTCAATTCAGCAGTGATTTTAAAATGCTCAGCCTTGCATCTACGGGCGTCTCACCGGCATCTGCCTGAGGGCAGGTACAGGCCGCGCGCTTTTTGCCGCAGACGGGGCACAAGCCCTGGCAGCCGGCACTGCACAACAGCACGGTGGGAATCCGGAACAGAAACTCCTGGAACAACCATTCGTCCACGTCCAGCCGGCCGGCATCGTCCAGCGGGAGATCAAAATCCGGGTCATCCAGATCCTGCTCCCGCACCGACCACTCCACATCGACCGTTTCTTTGCTCTCGACAGGGTCGAGGCAGCGTGCGCATTGACCATGCACCGATGCCTTTGCCCGCAGAGCCAGACAAACCTCGCCGCCCTCTACCGATGCATCGAAGCTGGCCGGTACAGGCTGCGGGATCGTTGCCCCGGCAAAATCCCGCGCAGATAAATCACAGAGAAACTCTGCATGATAGGGACGGCCGCCGGAGGCCATAAACTTTCTCAGGTCAAATTGCATAGTACACCTCTAAAAAGGCTGCTTTGTCAGTATAGCGCTAAAGCGCCGCTTTGTCAATACCTAAAACGGGCAGAAACCCGAAAAAAATGAGTTTTCCGGTCTCTGCCCGCGGGGTCATTTTGAACTTGTCCGTCCTTTAAGACGAAGGAGCGGGGCGCGCAGCTTACAGATACTTCTTCACGTCGTGCGGCAGCAGGTTCTCGTCGGCGCTCACCGTGACGGTGACCTCGATGGAATCGCCGGAGATGGCGGCGATCTCATCCAGCACCACGCCCAGGCGGTTGACATCGTGGTCCAGCACCTTGAGGATGCCGTCGATGTAGACGTGGGTGATGTCGTAGTTGCTGGCCAGCAGGCCGGCCACAAAGCCATACAGCATTTCGCCGCCGTTGATCTTGTACTCGTCGAGGTCAATGAGGCGGGCCGCGGGAGCGATGTCGTAGGTGAGCTTCATGCCCTTTTCCACCACGACGACGTTGCCCTTGGTCGTTTTGACCTCGGTGTTGATCATATCGATCATAGCCTTGGTTTTGCCGGAGCCCTTGGTGCCAACAATCAGTTTAATCATAAAAAGTGTCCTCCACGATTTTATATTTTTGGGATCTGGGTTTACTTCAGCTTTGCTTCCAGCTCAGCGGTCAAGTTCTCGTAGCCCGGCTTGCCCAGCAGTGCGAACATATTCTTCTTGTAGCTTTCCACGCCCGGCTGGTTGAACGGGTTGACGCTCAGCAGATAGCCGCTGCACGCGCAGGCACGCCAGAAGAAGTAGATCAGATAGCCGACGTTGTAGGCGCTCAGGTCATCCACGTCGATCAGCAGCTGGGGCACGCCGCCGTCGGTATGGGCCAGAATGGTGCCCTCCATCGCCTTGCGGTTGACGATGCTCATGTTCTGGTTGGCCAGGAAGTTCAGGCCGTCGAAGTTGCCCTCCAGCTCGTCAATGAACAGATCCTTGGCGGGCGTTTTCACGTCCACGATGGTCTCGAACATATTGCGGGAGCCGTCCTGGATGAACTGGCCCATGGAGTGCAGGTCGGTGGAGAAGATGCAGCTGGCGGGGAACAGGCCCTTCTTGTCCTTGCCCTCGCTCTCGCCGAACAG
>CAZYAX010000083.1:0-2261 GCA_964646195.1 uncultured Faecalibacterium sp.
CCAAATAGCTGCGTTAAGCCGATAAGCATATAAAAGAAATAGCGGACTGATATAAGTATAGCATAAACTGTTTTGCCGGAAAAGAGGGCACAAATTTGTTACTATGGCTTACGCACGAAAAGCGGCAGCAGGAGCGGGGGTACGGGCAGCTGAATACGCCCCGCGTTAAGATGGGTTAACATCCGTGGCAATTTTCATGACTGGACAAGGCCGCCGCATTTTTTTACAATAAAAAAAGGGAAAAAAGGGGTAAAAGCTATGCTTGGAACAAACATTGCCGACTTGCGCAGGCGGAACAACATGACCCAGGAGGAGCTGGCGGAAAAGCTGGCCGTCTCCCGGCAGACGCTTGCAAAGTGGGAGCGGTGCGAGAGCGAACCGGATATCCAGAGCGTGATCCGCCTTTCGCAGCTGTTTGGGGTGTCGCTGGACGGCCTCGTAAATTATAACAAAGAGGACCATTTTGGCATAGAGATACCGCCCCGCGGCAAGCACTTTTTTGGCGCAGTGCCGGTGGGGGAGCAGGGGGAGATCCGGCTGCCGGAAAAGGCGCGGCAGCTGTTCCAGATCGTACCGGGCGATGAGCTGCTGCTGTTCGGCGACGAGGAGCGCGGGCTGGGCCTCATCCCCCGGCAGGAGCTCTTCCGGCTGATGGATCTCGTGTTCAGGAAGGATGGATAAGGTTTGGAACGAAAACACGAGTTGGATAATATCCGCTGGGCGACGGTGCTTTTGGTATTGGTGTACCATGTATTCTACCTGTACAACAGCATGGGTATCTTTGGCGGGGTAGGGGCGTTTGCGTCCGTGCAGCGCCAGGATGCCGTTCTGTATGCCGTGTACCCGTGGTCTATGGTGCTGCTGTTTTTGATCGCGGGCATCAGCGCGCGGTATTCGCTGTTGCACCGCAGCGGGCGGGAATTTATCCGGGAGCGCACTGTGCGGCTGCTGGTGCCCTCCACGCTGGGGCTGCTGGTATTCCACTGGATGACGGGCTGGTTCTACATAAGGATCGGCGGTGGGATGGATGCCATTCCGGCGTGGCTGCGCTACCCAATTGCGGTGCTTTCCGGTACGGGGCCGCTGTGGTTTGCCCAGGTGCTGTGGCTGCTTTCGGTTTTGCTGGTGCCGCTGCGCCGGCTGGATGCGGAGGAGCGGTTTTACCGGCTGTGCGGCCGGGCGGGCACGCCGGCGCTTTTGCTGTGCGCCGTGCTGATCTGGGGCGGCTCCCAGGTGCTCAACCTGCCGGTGCTCACGACCTACCGCTTCGGCGTGTACGGCGTGGCCTACCTGCTGGGTTACTTCGTGTTTTCCCACGAGGCTGTGCAGCAAAGGGTGGAAAAGCTCCACCTGCCGCTGTTGGCGGCGGCGCTGGCGCTGGGCTGCGCCTATACGATCTACTATTTCGGCACGGATTACACCGGGGCCGCCTGCCTGCAAAGCGCGTTCACCAGCATTTATTTGTGGGCCGCGGTGCTGGCCATCCTGGGCTGCGGCCGGGCCTGGTGCAGCCGGACTTCACCCCTTACGTCCTATTTGACCCGATCCAGCTTTGGCCTCTATATCGTCCACTACTTTGTGGCGGTGCGCTGCTGCTGGTGGCTCAAGCAGTGCGCTTGGCTGCCGGTGCCGCTGATCTATCTGCTGGCGTGTGCGGGCACACTGGCGCTGTCGGTGGCATTGTATGAGCTGCTCCGGCGCATCCCGGTGGTGCGGTTCTGTGTGCTGGGCATTTCAGGCCCCAAAGAGCTGCGTTAGGCCGGGCTGCTGCCGGACTGCTCCTGCAAAAGCTTTTCCACCAGCGCATACGAAACGCTGCCCTTGGGGTGTACCTGGCCCAGGCACTCCGCGAGGGGCACCCACTGGGCCTGCTCCACCTCTCCCGAAAGGGCAAATTCCTGTTTTCGGGCCGTGGCGAAAAAGCCGATCATCAGCATGTCCTTTTTGGCAAACCAGTAGGTGCCGGCAAAGCGCAGGGAGGTGACCGGGAGGCCCAGCTCCTCCAGCACTTCGCGGCGGGCGGAGTCCTCGGCGGTCTCGCCGGGCTTCATGTAGCCGGAGACCAGGTTGCGGTACCGGCTGGAAATGTAGCCCTGGCTCAGCAGGGCCGCCTCGCCGCACTCGTTCGTCACCAGGATGATGACGCAGGTGGAAAACATATCGAACAGCGGCACGCGGCACTGCTCGCAGTAGGGCACAAGGCCCTCGTCGCCGATGGGGCGCGGGACCAATTTGCTGCCGCAGTGGGGGCAATAGTGGAA
>CAZYAX010000083.1:2361-6447 GCA_964646195.1 uncultured Faecalibacterium sp.
AAAACGCTGGCACTCCCCAAACAGGAGCGCCAGCGCTTTTTTGTAAAAAGTTTTTCGCTGAGGCCTTTTTTCAAAGAGGCCGGGAAGCCGGAACTTACCGCACGCTCTGCAAAAACCGCGCAAAGCCCGCGCGGCCGGCCTCGTCCAGCTTGTAGACGCCGGCGTCTGCCAGCACCTCGGCAAACACCAGGCCGATCTCCTCCTGCACGATGGCGTGGACGTTTCCGGCGTCGAGGTCCGGATGCTTGGCCAAAATCTCCCCGGCCCAGGCGGCGTGCTTGGCCAGCTCGCCGTCGTACTGCACGGTGGGCACACGGTCCACCAGCGCCGTTTCCAGCGCAGCCATCTCGCCCTTGAGGCGGCTGGGCAGCACGGCCAAGCCCATTACCTCGATCAGGCCGATGTTCTCCTTTTTGATGTGGTGGAGCCTGGCGTGGGGGTGGTAGACGCCCAGCGGGTGCTCCGGCGTGGTGATGTTGTTGCGCAGCACGAGGTCCAGCTGGAACCTGCCGTCTCGCATGCGGGCGATGGGGGTGATGGTGTTGTGCGGCTCGCCGTCCGTCTCGGCAAAGATAAAGCAGCTTGCATCGGTGTAGCCGCGCCACGCCGTCAGAATTTTGTCGGCCAGCTCCACGAGGCGCTCGTCGTCCTTGCAGGTGAGGCGGATGCAGCTCATGGGCCAGTGGATGATGCCGGCCTCCACGTCCTCAAAGCCGGGGAATACCCATGCCTTTTCGATGGGGGCTTTGGCCATGGCGAACTCGTAGTGGCCGCCCTGGAAATGGTCGTGGCTCAAAATGCTGCCACCCACGATGGGCAGGTCGGCGTTGGAGCCCACAAAGTAGTGGGGGAACTGCGCCACAAAATCCAGCAGCTTGCGGAAGGTGGCGCGCTCGATCTTCATCGGGGTGTGCCGGCTGTTGAACACGATGCAGTGCTCGTTGTAGTAGACGTAGGGGCTGTATTGCAGGCACCAGTCGCTGTCGTTGATGGTAACGGGGATGACGCGGTGGTTTTCGCGGGCAGGGTGGTTCATGCGGCCGGCGTAGCCCTCGTTTTCCAGGCACAGCTGGCACTTGGGGTAGGCGCTCTGGGGCGCGAACTTGGCGGCGGCGATGGCCTTGGGGTCCTTTTCGGGCTTGGATAGGTTGATCGTGATGTCCAGCTCGCCGTAGGCGGTCTTGGTAACCCACTTCATATCCCGCTTGATGCGGTAGCGGCGGATATAGTCGGTGTCCTGGCTGAACTGGTAGAACCAGTCGGTGGCGGCGCGGGGGCCCTCGGTCTCGTAGCGCTCCTCAAAGTTGGCCCGCACGATGCTGGGCCGGGGCGTCAAAACGCCCATGAGCTTGGTGTCAAACAGGTCGCGGGCGGTGGTGTTATCATCGCACACGCCGCGGGCCACGGCATCGTCCACCAGCGCCTTGAGGATGGCCTCGAGATCGGTGTAATAGCACTCGCCCTCCGGCTGCTCAAAGCCGTCCAGCTGCATGGTCATCAGCAGCTGGTTGCGGATGTAGATCTCGTCGTCGGGCAGGATGAGCCCGGTGTCCAGGCCGTAGTTGACGAGCTGTTGAATGGCGGTAGAGATCATAACGCAACGCCTCCTTCGGGACGGATGGAGAGTACATGGCAGCGGCCCGCGCCGAGGGCGGCCTCGATGCCGGCCTTGAACCCGGCCAGCTGCTCCAACGGCACAAAGGCCTGCACCGTGCCGGCGAAGCCGCCGCCGTGGACGCGCACCGCGCCCAGGCCGCCCAGCAGATGCTGGGCCACGGCGATGGTCACGGCCACCTCCTGATGCTGCTTGTATCCGGCAGGGATCACATTTTGCAGGTACTCCCAGCTGCTGCGGCCGGATTCGTTCACCAGCCGCAAAAAGGTATCGAAATCGCCCGCGCGCAGGGCGGCCACCTGCCGGGGCACCCGCTCGTTGTCGGCGTAGATATGGAAGGCCCGCAGCACCGCGCGGTCGCCGCACTGGGCGCGGCATTCCGGCAGCTTGCGCAGGAAGGTCTCGAACGGCACGTCGCGCAACACCTCACCGCCGCATACCTTGGCCACCGCGCGGCACTCATTGGGGATAGCGGCGTACTCATCGGTGAGGTCGACGTGGTCCGCGCCGGAGTCCAGGATGCACAGCGCGAGGCCGGCCTGAGAGAAATCCACCTCCACCGGCTCTACCACAGGGTGGGCCGGGTCGGCAAAGTCGATGGTGACGATGTTGCCCATGCTGGCGGCCATCTGGTCCAAAAGGCCGCTGGGTTTGCCAAAGTAGACGTTTTCCACCCACTGGCCCACCTGGGCGATCTCCACGTTGGTAAGCTTGTTTTGGCCCATAAACAGTTCGTTGAGGATGGTGCCGATGAGCACCTCGAACGCCGCGCTGGACGAAACGCCGCTGCCCTTGGGCACGTCGGAGGTGATATACACGTCCAGACCGGAGAGGACCGCGCCGCGCTGTGCGTAGGCCGCGCAGGAGCCGCGCAAAATGGAGGCGCTGGTGTTTTCTTCTTGCTTGCGGGCGGCCAGGTCGTCCAGCGCGATGACGCACAGGTCGTACCCCTCGCTCTGCACGCGCAGCTCGCCCCGGCTGTTGGGGGCGGCGGCGGCCAGCATGTCAAAGGTGACGCTGCCCGCCAGCACCCGGCCATGCTGGTGGTCGGTGTGGTTGCCGCCGATCTCGGTGCGGCCCGGCGCGCTGAACAGCGCTGCGGCGCCGTGCGCGCCAAAGGTGCGCTCCAGGCCGTCAAGCACCGCCAGATAGCGGGCCGCCTGCACGGGGGTCTCGTCCGGCGCGCAGCAATAAAGCGAGGCGAGGCGGGCGGCGTATGAGCCGCTTTGCAGCTCCTGCCTCAAAACAGAAATTTCTTTCATTGGATCGTTGCCTCCTCATATCCGTTCATAAAAAAGGATGCGCTTTCCCTTCTATAATAAAGAATGCAGAGTGAAAATAACATGTATTATTGTTGCAGAAGGATGAAAGTTTACAGGAAAATGGGAAAAGCTCAAAAAACGGCTGCGCGGAGCCGCATTTGCCGGAGCATATTCCGCAGAGGAGACCCCTACGACAACGTGAACCTTTACCCCAGCAGCTTCTCCACCGCATCGGCAGCCGGTTCCAGACCGTCGGTGGCGTAGTTCTCGATCATGCCGGCATCGGCCAGCTGGGCCAGCTGCGGGTCGATGGGCAGCTTGGCCAGCACGGGCAGACCGTGCTTGGCGGCGATCTCGTCCACATGGCTCTCGCCGAACACATTGATGTGCTTGCCGCAATCGGGGCAGACGATATAGCTCATGTTCTCCACGATGCCCAGCATGGGGATGTTCATGATCTGGGCCATGTTCACGGCCTTGGCTACGATCATGCTCACCAGCTCCTGAGGGCTGGCCACCACCACGATGCCGTCCACCGGCAGGCTCTGGAACACGGTCAGCGGCACGTCGCCGGTTCCCGGAGGCATATCCACGAACAAAAAGTCCACGTCCTTCCACACCACATCGGTCCAGAACTGCTTCACCGCGCCCGCGATGACCGGGCCGCGCCACACGACGGGGTCCTCCTCATTCTCCACCAGAAGGTTGATGCTCATCACGTCGATGCCCATCCGGCTCTGGATGGGCCAGCAGCCCTTGTCGTCCGCCATGGCACGGCCATGGATGCCGAACAGCTTGGGGATGGACGGGCCGGTGATGTCGGCGTCCAGGATGCCGCAGTGGTAGCCGCGGCGGCGCATGGTGCAGGCCAGCAGCGCGCTGGTCATGCTCTTGCCGACGCCGCCCTTGCCGGATACGACGCCGATCACTTTCCTGATGCGGCTGTTGGGATTGGGGGCTTCGTGGGCCGGGGCAGCCTGCCGCGACGCACACGCCTGCCCGCAGCTGGAACAGTCATGGGTGCATTCTTCGCTCATTCTCTCTTTGCGCGCCGCCCGCGCCGGGGCGCGCGCATCCTCCTGTCTGATTTTATGCCGGGAGCGGCGGACGCTCCTACTAATAGCGTACCCATGATACCATAAAAATAAAACAGATACAAGGGAACCTCTGAACAAATCACGCCCTTCGGGCTTGGCACGCATCTTGCCG
>CAZYAX010000084.1:0-3064 GCA_964646195.1 uncultured Faecalibacterium sp.
TTTAGCGGTTTGCGTACATTGCCTCGTAATATTTCTGGTAATCGCCGCTGGTGATGTGGCGCATCCACTCCTCGTGGGCCAGATACCAGTCGATGGTCTTGACGATGCCCACCTCGAACGGCGTCTCCGGGTACCAGCCCAGATCGTTCTTGATCTTGGTGGGGTCGATGCCGTAGCGGCGGTCGTGGCCCAGGCGGTCGGCCACATGGGTGATCAGCGCCTCGCTGATGCCCTCGTCGTGCAGCCGGTCGTGCAGCTGTGCGATGATGGTCTTGACGATAAAGATGTTGGGCCGCTCGTTGTGGCCGCCCACGTTGTACACCTCGCCCACGCGGCCGCCCTCGGCCACCATGTCGATGGCCTTGCAGTGATCCTCCACATACAGCCAGTCGCGGATCTGCATGCCGTCGCCGTACACAGGCAGGCTTTTATGCTGCTTGACATTGTTGATCATCAGCGGGATGAGCTTTTCCGGGAACTGGTACGGCCCGTAGTTGTTGGAGCAGCGCGTGATGTTCACCGGCATGCCGTAGGTATCGTGGAAGGCCATCACGAACAGGTCGGCGCTGGCCTTGGAGGAGGAGTAGGGGCTGTGGGGCGCAAGCGGCGTGGTCTCCATAAAATAGCCCTCAGCGCCCAGCGCGCCGTACACCTCATCGGTGGAAACCTGCACATATTTTTTGCCAGGCTTCCAGGCCTTGGCAGCCGCGTCGTACCAGGCCTCCTTGGCGCGCTGGAGCAGGTTGACCGTGCCCATCACGTTGGTCTGGACAAAAATTTCCGGGTTGGCGATGCTGCGGTCCACATGGCTCTCGGCCGCAAAGTTGATCACAGTGTCAAAGTCGTATTTTGCAAACAGGCCCGCGACCAGCTCCTTGTCGCAGATATCGCCCTGCACGAACACATGGCGGGGGTCGCCCTCCACGCCCTTGAGGTTTTCGAGGTTGCCGGCGTAGGTGAGCTTATCCAGGTTGACCAGCAAAATATCCTCGTATTTATGGAGCATATAGTAGACAAAGTTCGAGCCGATAAAACCGGCGCAGCCAGTGATCAGATACGTTTTTCTCATAACAGATTTTTATTCCTCTCCAAATTGCTCAGCATTTCATGCCGTTTTCTCCGTCCCAATGCGCAAAGAAGCAGGCCAGCGCCTCCTGCCACGGGCGCACCTGATTGCCCACGGTGCAGCGCAGCATCCGGTTGTCCAGCGCGCTCCACTTGGGGCGGTCGGCGGACTGCGGGTGCTTGGCCTTGTATTCGGCGCTGGTGCAGGGTGCAACGGTGGCGTTGATGCCCGCCAGGCGGATGATCTCCTTGGTAAACTCATACCATGAGCAGATTCCCTCGCCGGTGCAGTGGTACAGCCCGTATTCGTGGGTGACGCACAGCTGCAGCAGCTCGTGCGCCAGATCCACAGCGTTGGTGGGGTTGCCGCGCTGGTCGTCCACTACCTCCAGCGCGCCGGTCTTGCGGCCCGCGTTCACCATGGTCTTGACAAAGTTTTTGCCGTAGTAGCTATACAGCCACGCCGTGCGCACAATAAAGTGGCGGTGGCAGAACTGCTCCACATACTTTTCGCCCATGAGCTTGGTGGAGCCATACGCGCTGATGGGGCCGGGCAGGGTAGCCTCATCCTGGGGGATGCCGCCGTTCTCGCGCCCGGAGAACACATAGTCGGTGGACACATGCACCAGCCGCGCGCCGGTTTTTTCGGCGGCCTGGGCCAGGTTGCGCGGGCCGATAGCGTTGGCCTTAAAGGCCGCGTCGTGGTTCACCTCGCAGCCGTCCACGTTGGTGTAGGCGGCGCAGTTGATGATGATATCGGGGCGCTGGCGGCGCACCAGCTCGTCCACGGCCCTGTAGTTCGAGATATCCAGCTCCGGCAGGTCTACCGCGATCACCGTTGCGTTGAGCAGCTTTTCAGGGATGGGGCCAATTTCGCTTTTGCCCTCCCGCAGCTGCTTCATGATCTCGGTGCCAAGCTGGCCCTTGCAGCCCGTAATGATGATTTTCATAGTTTTCTGCCTCACTTCTCTCTTTGTTTTAATAGAGCAGCTTGCCGTCGGCCACGTTCTTGAGGTGCTGGCCATACGGCGATTTACCGTACCGCTGCGCAGATTCCAGCAGCTTTTCGCGGCTGATCCAGCCGTACTTGAACGCGATCTCCTCGGGCGCGCTGATCTTGATGCCCTGGCGTTTTTCGATCATCTGCACAAAGTCGGCGGCCTCCACGAGGCTGTCCATAGTACCGGTGTCCAGCCACGCAAAGCCGCGGCCCAGCCGCTGCACGTCCAGCACGTCCTGTTTGAGGTACATATCGTTCAGCGTGGTGATCTCCAGCTCGCCGCGCGCCGAAGGGCGCACGTTTTTGGCCATGCGCACCACGTCCTTGTTATAGAAGTACAGGCCCGTGATGGCGTAGTTGCTCTTGGGGTGGGCGGGCTTTTCTTCCACGGACAACACCTTGCCGCTCTCGTCAAATTCCACGATGCCAAAGCGTTCCGGGTCGGACACATAGTATCCGAACACGGTGCAGCGGCCCTTATTCTCCGCGTTGGCCACGGCGTTTTTTAAAATTTTGGAAAAGCCGTTGCCATAGAAGATATTGTCGCCCAAAATCATGGCGCAGCAGTCGTTGCCAATAAATTCCTCGCCCAGGATAAACGCCTGTGCCAGGCCGTCCGGCGAGGGCTGCACCTTGTATTGCAGGCTGATGCCGTACTGGCTGCCGTCGCCCAGCAGATGCTCAAAGCGGGGGGTATCCTCGGGCGTGGAGATGATGAGGATGTCCTTGATGCCCGCCAGCATCAGCGTGGACATCGGATAGTAGATCATCGGCTTATCGTACACGGGCAACAGCTGCTTACTGGTGACCATCGTGAGCGGATAAAGCCGGGTGCCAGCGCCGCCGGCCAGAATGATACCTTTCATGTGTGTTGTGCACTCCTTTTTTATAAAAGTTGTGCAGCTTAATTCAAAGCGGAGCTGCGTCCGCTATAAACAATGTTATGGTTTTATTGTACTATCAATACGGCAAAATTGCAACGGGAAGAATTCCGGCCAA
>CAZYAX010000084.1:3164-6369 GCA_964646195.1 uncultured Faecalibacterium sp.
CCGGCCAATAAAAAGTTCTTTGCGCCGCTTTCTTTCAAGAAAGCGGTAAAAACCTCCCCTACAGTCTAAACCCCCACTTGCCGAAATACCGCACCATGCTCTTGAGCTGGAGCTTAAAATGGGAACCGTTGGTGTGCGGGGCGCGGTGCCAGGCGTGGATGGCCTCAAACTGCGGCAGGAGATACGCCTTGCCGCGCCGGCGCAGCTTTTGGGTGAGGTCGGCGTCCTCCACATACATAAAATAGGCCTCGTCAAAGCCGCCCACGGCGCGGAAATCCTCGGTTCTCACCGCCGTAAAGCTGCCGGTGCAAAACTCGATCTCCGTGGGCTTTGTAAGATCCTGATCCGCCATCACATACCGGTCGTTGAACCGCTTGAGCGGCCGCAGCCACTCCGCCTGCCGGTACACCAGAGCCAGCGCGCTGCACTTGCGCAGTGGCAGCACCTGCGGCCGCCCGTCCGGAAAGCACAGCGCAGGCCGCGCCATCACCGCGTCCGGGTGTGCCTCCATCCACTCCGCCATGTCCGATAGCGTGTCGCCTTCCAGCAAGATATCCGGGTTGAGGATAAAATGATATGTGCTCGTAAGCCGCGGCAGCACCGTGTTGTGCCCCGTGCCAAACCCGCCGTTCTCTTTGCGGCAGATCACTTCCACCGCCTGCTGCGGCCCCGTGCGCAGCAGTGCGGCGGCTTGCCGCAGCCGCGCGCCGCTGCCATCCGGGCTGGCGTTATCCACCAGGTACAGCGTCAGCGGCCAGCGCCGGGTGTGCTTCAGCACCGAGGCCGCCGCCTTCAGGGCCTCGTCCTGATCATTGTAGAGTACGATACATGCAGACAGCTTCACAGGTGACTCTCCCTTGTTCATAGCTTAGGAACCTTTGAATAAATCGCGGCTAAAGCCCTGGCACGCATTCCAGCGGCTGCGCACCAGATCGAATCAGAGGCTCCCTTATTCCAGCGGCCGGATCTTGAGGCTGAAGTCCTCGCGCATGATGTCAAAGTTGGGGTTGGTGCAGGGGTCGCCCTCTGCCAATACCTGGCCCCACCGCTCCTGGAAGCGTAGCACCTCGGACTGGAACCGCTTTTGCTTTTCGGGGTTGTCCTCCAGACCCCGGCTCTTGCTCTCGTAGTGATACAGCTGCGCAAACGGCGTAAATACGTTCTGGTAGCCTGCCTTCCACACGCGCACGCAGAAATCCACATCGTTGAAGGCCACGGCGTAGCTCTCGTCCAGACCTCCCACCTCGTCGAACACCTCGCGCCGCAGCAGCAGGCACGCCGCCGTCACGGCGCTCACGTCCTGCACATAGCCCAGCCGGCCCATATATCCGTGGTCGGCGGCATCGTAGCCCTTGTGCAGGTGCCCCGCCACGCCGCCGATGCCCAGGCCCACGCCCGCGTGCTGCACGGTATCGTCCGGGTACAGCAGCTTTGCGCCCACGCAGCCGATGCGCTTTTGCTGGGCGTACATCACCATCTCTTCCAGCCAGTGCGGCGTGATCACCTCGGTGTCGTTGTTGAGCAGCAGCAGGTACTCGCCGGTAGCGAACTGTGCGCCAAAATTGTTCAGCGCGCTGAAATTAAAGCCGCCGCTGCCCTGCCATACCACCACGTGCAGGCTGTCCGGGTGCTCCCTTTGCAGCCGCTCGTAGTAGCGGAAGGTGCTCCTCTTTTTGGAGTTGTTCTCGATGACGACGATCTCAAAGTTGCGGTAGGTCGTGCGGCAGTAGATGGACCGGATGCACTTGTCCAGATCCTCGATATGGTCGTAGCTGGGGATGAGGATGCTCACCTTTTTTTGCTCCGGTATGGTGTAATCCGTCTTGTAATAGCCCGGCGTGCCGGGGATCAGTGCCACCTTGTCCACTGCCGTACCGGTACGCTGGTAGTGGGCATACAGCGCCCGGATGGCCGCATCGATGCAGTAGGTCTTGGCCGCAATGTCGCTGGCCGTAGAGCCGAGGCTGGAACGCCAATAATACAGCACATGTGGTATATGCGCGATGCACCGTGCTTTTTCGGTCAGCCTCAGAAACAGATCGTAGTCCTGGCTGCCGTTGTATTCGGCGCGCTCGCCGCCGCCCGCAGCCTCGAGCAGCTCCCGCTTAAACGCCGACAGGTGGCAGATATAGTTGTTGGAGCGCAGGTTATCCAGCATAAACTCCGGCTTAAAGTGGTAGAGCACACAGTTGTCCAGGCCGCCCTCAAAGGTGGCCTCGTCGGTGTACACAAAGTCTGCGCCCTTGTCCGCAATGGCGCGCGCCACATACCACAGCGCACAGGGGTGCAGCACATCGTCGTGGTCCAGAAGCGCAAAATAGCCGCCCTGCGCCAGCGCAAAGCCGTGGTTGGTGTTGCCCGCGATGCCCTCATTCCGGTCCAGCTTTTGGTAACGGATGCGCGGCTCGTGTTCCATACGGGTGCGCACATAGGCGCCCACTGCTCCTTCCTGCCCGGCGTCCACAAGGCAGAGCTCCCAGTCTTCGTAGGTCTGGTTGACCACCGAATCGATCAGCTGCGTCAAAAAGTCCAGCGGCGTGTTGTACAGCGGCACCACGATGCTGATTTTGGGCCCGTCCGGCTGGCTGCGCGCCTGCCGGGCCAGCAGCTCCACGGGTGCAAGGCTGTCCGCCGGGACGGTTTTTCCCGGGAAACGCTTGCGGTAATATTTCTTATCCCGCCTGTGGCGCGCAATGCCGCCCAGGCCCTCGCGGCGCACCAGCGCCAGCAGCGCAAAAATGGGCAGCGCCTTGACCAGCGCCTTGCACTTGCTGAGCAGATAGCGCAACGGCCAGGTCATCTTCCAGCAGGTGGAGCCGGTCACACTGTTCAACACGGTCTCCAGCTGCCGCTCATGGGAGCGCGCAGCGGCCAGATCCGTGCGCTGGCGTGCGGCCTGGGCCTGCAAGGCCTCGTTTTCACGCCGTTCCTCGTCCAACCGGCGGTGCAGCTCCCGCCGCTCCGCTTCATATTCCTCGATCAGCTCCTCGGCCTCCAGCAGGCCGTCGCGGAACTGCCCGGCCGCGGCCAGCTCCGCCGTCTCGTTAAAGCCTTCTTTGTCTTCCATGTTATCTCCTCAATCCGTGTGCGGTAACAAACAGATATAGTATACCAGATTTCCCTTACTTTGAGAAGTATTCTCCAAGATTCTTCACGAAAATCAATTTTTGTGATTTTTTCGGCCTTTTTGAAAAAAGGCCCAGCG
>CAZYAX010000085.1:0-6349 GCA_964646195.1 uncultured Faecalibacterium sp.
GACAAGGGCCACGGTGTGCTGCTGCTCACCCTGAACTACGCTGGCGATCAGCTCGCCGGCAAGCAGGCCATGAAGCTGGCAAAGAAGGCCGGGCTCAACGTCCGCCAGGTCGTTACCGATGAGGAGATCCAGTTTGACCCCAACGGCGAAGACAACAAGCGCGGCCTGGCCGGTGCGGTGGCTCTGTACCACATTGCCGCGGCGGCTGCACGGGAGGGCAAGTCTCTGGACGAGGTCGCTGCAATCGCACAGCGCTACGCCGACAACATGGCTTCTGTTACCGTCAAGTCCACCGATGCCACCCATCCCCAGAACGGCATGTCCTTTGGCGATTTGGGCGAGACCAACCTGATGGAGATCGGCGCGGGCCAGCACGGCGAGGGCGGCGGTGTCCGTGTGCCTATGATGTCCGCAAAGGATACCGTAGCCACCCTGGCCAAGGCGCTGAGCAGCAAGCTGGAGCTGAAAGCGGGCGATCGCGTCTTTGTAATGATCAACGGCTGTGGCGCCACTACCATGATGGAAATGCTGGTGCTGTTTAAGGACACCGTGGAATACCTCAAGGCCATGGGCGTTGAGGTGGTCGGAAATATGGTGGGCGAGATCCTCACCGTACAGGAAGCGGGCGGCTTCCAGATGAATATTGCCAAGTGGGATGACGAGTTCCTCCGCCTGTGGAACACCCCGTGTCATACCCCCGCGTATAGTAAGGAGTAAGCCATGGCAGATGCAATTGGAAATAAGGCCGCAAAGGATTATCACCTGGATGTGGCCGCCCCGGAACAGAAGTTCTTTGCAAAGGGACTGGGGCATGGGGACTGGGGTGCAAAAAACCGCCTCTCCGCTCTGTTTAATCCTAAAAGCGGCAATACCGTGATGCTGGCCTTTGACCACGGCTATATCATGGGTTCTACCGCCGGCCTGGAGCGCGTGGATGTGACCATTGCGCCGCTGTGCCAGTACGCCGACGTTCTCATGGGCACCCGGGGCGCGATCCGCTCCTGCATCCCGCCCACCGTGCGCAAAGCGGTGTGCCTGCGCGCCACGCACGATTCGAGCGTGCTCATCGACGATATGAGCATCGGCAACGGGCTGGGCGCCGACATGGAAGCTGCAATCCGCATGAACGCTTCCGCCGTGGCCATCCAGTGCTTTATCGGCGGCGCGGGCGAGGCCCAGTCGCTGGAGACGTTGTGCCGCGCAGTGGATGCCGGCGAGCGCTATGGCATCCCGGTATTGGGCGTTACCGCAGTGGGCAAGGAGATGGCCCGCACCACCAAGTACTTCCTGCTGGCGACCCGTATGCTGGCGGAGCTGGGCGCATCCTTTGTAAAGACCTATTACTGCGAGGACTTTGAAAAAGTCGTGGCTGCATGTCCTGTGCCCATCGTGATCGCCGGCGGCAAAAAGCTGCCGGAGGCAGAAGCATTGACGATGGCGTACCGCGCGATCTCGGACGGCGCAAGGGGCGTAGATATGGGGCGCAACATCTTCCAAAGCGAGCACCCCGCCGCCATGTGCCAGGCCGTGGCCAAGGTCGTCCACGAGGGCTTTACGGACAAGGAAGCCTACCAGTTCTATCAGGAGCTGCAAAACCAGGCCTGAGCGCACTGCAAAATGAAAAAGGAGGGCCCCCTGCAAAAAGGGCCCTCCCGGCAACCGTAGCAAACGCTTTGATGCGCTCCATCGGGCAAGGATGGAGACGCGGCCTCCGCACGGCAAATATGATTATACACCACCCTTTAAAAAATTGCAATGCGGAGGCTTCAAATTAAAAAGAAAGAAGATGTCTCTCATGACTGCAAAAAAATATTTACCCATCGCGTTGTTTATCGGCCTCCAGGCTGCTGTTCTCCAGGCGATCGACCAAAGCATCTGCGCGGGCATCGTCCCGCTTGCCGCTGGGGGCGGCTGGATTTCCTTTCAGGCATGGGCCGTCTACTTTATGGGCGGCGGCACTATCAAAAACGGCGTCCGCGCGCTGATCAGCTATGTGCTCGGCATGATCGCTTCTATCGCCATCATTTTTGGCGGCGGCCAGCTGGGATCGCTGGGCTTCTGGGCTATGCCGGTGGTACTGCTGGTGCTGGTGCCTATCCTCCTTTATCTGGAGATCGCGCCTGAGATGTTCAATTTTGTGCCCGCCGTATTCGTGGGCGCAGGCGTATTCTTCGGCATCATGAGCTATATCCCGGGCGCAACCTTTACAAACGCCTTTATCAGCGAAGGCATCTATTGCGTGATCGGCCTGATCTTTGGCTGGATGACGATCGCCTTCCGCGGCTGGTATGAAGCAGAGTACGTCAACAAGTAATACAGCAGGCCCGGCCTGCCAATAAATAAAAAGGAGGATAACTCTATGTCCGCTGCTTATATGCACATCGGTATTCCCATCACCAACCGCAAGCCCGGCATGACCTACAATGAAGGGGGCAAATTCTGGGTGAGCAATGTAGACGATTACGACTACAAGATCGAGTACCTCAAATTTGAGGAGGGCACGCCCTTCCCGGAGGATATCCACCGCAACCCCCATGTGGCCTACAAGGTGGACGACCTCGAAAAGTACATCGCCGGCGCAGATAGCGTGATCTGCGGCCCCATGGACGCCAACGATAAGGGCGACCGCCTGGCTTTCGTGTGGAAGGACGGCGCGATCCTGGAACTGTACCAGGAGGCTTGATTAAAGAAGGGGCTGCCTGAAGGCGGCCAAAGCGCAAAAACAAGAGGCTGGATCATCCCCGCAAGGGTGTCCGGCCTCTTGTTGCAGCCATATTACAAAAATGTTGGGCAGACAGCTTTTAGCGAGTACGGTTCAACGCACCTTGTTGGCCGCGTAGAGGATGTTGCCCTCCTTGCCGTCCACGCGGGTCTGGGTGCCGGGCAGGGTGGCCTTGGCCTGGTACACCGGGACCGTGCAGGCGATGGGGGCCGTGGCCGGGATGCGGTCGTCCGTGCCGGCCAGAATGTCGTCACAAACAGCGATCACATTGTCCAGCAACTCCGTGGGGCTCTCGCAGGTGCCGTGGTTGCGGATGATGCGGTCGTACCGGGGCTCGTAGGTTTTCACATGCTCGAGGCTGCGGCGGTACTCCTGCACCGTGCTGCAGCATTCCTCCACCAGCAGCACACCCACGCCGCAGCCGTCGCCAAAGAGGATGGTGCGCTCCTCCGGCAGCAGCAGCATGGTCATGCCCTGCGTGTGGCCGGGCGTATGCAGGGCTTCCACCGTGATGCCGCCCAGGTCAAAGCGCTGGCCGTCGGCCAGGGGCAGGGTGGCGGCCGGGTCGAGGGGCGGGATCAGATCCGCCTCGGTAAAGGCCGGGGCCGGCTGCCCGGTGTGGCCCCAGCTGTTGGCCGCGTAGTCCAGGCGCTTGGCCGGGTCGGCGTGCCGGCGCATCAGGTCCCGGTCCAGCGGGTTGAGGTAGACGGGCACATCCGCAAACTCGGCCGCGCCGTTGGCGTGGTCCAGGTGGCCGTGGGTCAGGATGACCAGGTCCACGGGCCGCGGGGTGATGGTGGCAATGTATGCGCGCAGGCTGCCGATGCCGACGCCGGTATCCAGCAGCGCGACCTTTTCGTCGCCCAACACCAGATAGACCGCCGTAAGGGAGGCGTCCCGAATGCGCACGAGCCGGGGCGAGATTTGTTCATGAGTAAAACAGGCCATAATAAGGCTCCTTTTTTGCAAAAGATCAGGAATCGCTGTCGTCAAACTTGAGCATCATGCTGATGACGAAGGTGGCAATGATGGAAACCGCAACGGTGATTACCAGCGCCACATAGTTCCACGCGGGGCCGCCCACGAAAGCAAACAGGCCGTACACGCCGTTGGAGGGCGCCAGCACATAGGCCGTGAGCTTGGTCAGACCGGCGACCAAGCCGGCAATGGCACCTCCGGCGCAGCTGGCCAGCAGCAGCTGACGGTACCGCAGCAGGATGCCGAACATGAAGGGCTCACCCACGCCGCCGGCGATCCAGGCGACAAAGCTGGAGATGGTGAAAGACTTGCTCTCCTTCTTTTTAAACTTGATCAGGCAGGCCAGGAAAGCGCCCACAATGGTCCAGCTGGAAGCGACTACGCCGGGGAGGAAGAAGGCATCGTACCCCAGCACCGGGAAGGTGGTGAACAGATACACATAGAAGGGGCCGTGCATACCCGTGAATACCAGCGGCAGGAACAGCCCGCCAAGGAGCATGGTGGCGAGTGGGCCGGCAACATTGTACAGGCCGGTGACAGCGCCGCAGACGTAGTTGCTCAGCGTAGCGCCGATGGGGCCCAGCACGCACAGGGCAATGGGGGTCATGATCATGATCGTGCCAAAGGGAACCACCAGCACCTGCAAGGCGTCCGGCGTATGCTTTTTAAAGAAGCGCTCCACATAGCTCATGACCCACACGACCAGCATAATGGGCATGAAGGAGGAGGAATAGTTCTGCACGTTGGTGGGGATGCCGAACACCGTGAACGGCGTGCCTGCGGCGGCCAGCTCCACAAAGGTGGGGTGCAGCATGATTGCGGCCAGGTATACGCCGAGGACCCAGTTGGCCTTGAGGTAATTGGAGGCGCCGACCGCCAGGAAAATGGGCAGGAAGTACATACCGGCGTCGCCCATAAAGGTGAGCAGGGTATAGAGGTCGCTGCCCTCGGTGATCACGCCCAGCAGCTGGGGCCCAAAGATCGCCAGAATGGTCTTGATCAGGCCGGAGCCGATGAGGGCAGCCAAGACCGGGGTCATGGAGCCGGAAATGTAGCCGAAGATGCGGTTGATGACGCTCTTCTTTTCGGCAGGCGCGTCCAGGTTTTCATCGATGGCGGCCTCGGCGGCCACACCGGCCAAGGCGGTAAATTCATCGTACACCTTGCCCACGTTGGTGCCAATGATCACTTGCAGCTGGCCGCCGCTGAACTGGCAGCCCGCCACGCCGGCGATTTTTTTCAGGCCGTCCACGTCGGCCTTATCTTGATCCTTGAGAGTCAGGCGCAGGCGGGTCATGCAGTGCATGGCCTGCGCGACGTTTTCTTTTCCGCCGACCAGCGGCAAAATATTCTGCGCGATCTGTTTGTTGTTTGCCATGGTGATTCTCCTTTGTTTTTTCAATACTCCCATTTTGCAACGACCGGTGGCCACCTGGGTTGTTCTGGTGGGATCAGTGTAGCAGAAAGCAAGCGGAAAAAACAAAAAAGTACAAATTCTGAAATTACAAAATTTGTACTTGAGATTCGTTATACAGACTCGTTCCGGTCCAGCAGCTCGCGGCAGCATTCGCCCAGCAACTCCTCAAAGTAGATCAGCGTATGGTACTCCACCTCAAACGAGCGATCCGCCTGAATGTACAGGGTTTCATCCACCGGGAATTTTCGGGCGGGCGGCTCCTGCGTGACGAGCCAGATTCTGGCGCAGAACACACGCAGATTGTACAGAAGCGAAGGGCCGCCAAGGCCCTGAGCGAGAATACGGCCATGCTGGCTGATTACAACACCCATTGTCTGGTCTTTGTGCGCCCCTGTGGGGAACTCTTCGCGCAGGAGACTGGAGGTGATCACAATTTTGCCGCTGCGCGCCAGGCGCAGGCGCAGCTCCTCGGCGATCAGGCCGGAAAAGCCCGCGCCAAACACATACACATGCTTGTAGCGCAAAATATCCTGCGCCAGCCGGAGCAGCCGGGCGCGATCCAGCGCCAGCATGGCGCACAGCGCGTATTCCTGCATGAGCTTGGTCCACTGCTCCATCGAGGCGGTAAATTCCGTCTCATCGCCCAGCACCCGCAGCGGCGTGCGCGGCACCAGCACCTTATCCTCGACGTTTTGGAGGTAAGAGCTCACTGCGTCCTTAAAATCGGCATAGCCCTCATACCCCAGCTCCCGGCAAAAGCGGATGACCGAAGGCGTGGAGGTGTGGCAGCGCTCGGCAATGTCCGACGCACGCAGCGTGGGGACGCTGTCGAGATAGATCAGCATAAACTCCGCCAGAGTCTGGTTGATGCCGGTCTTGCTGCTGCCCTTTAAATAGGTATTCAGTTGGTTGTATATCTCTTCCATGCCCGGCGCGCCTCCTGTTTTGTACTTCTCTATATAGTATACAGGATCTTTGTGTGCAAACCAAGTAAGGATCTGCGGCTTTGCAAACGGGCGGGGCCGCCGGCCCCACCACGCTGCGGATGATGTCCTGCGCCTTCCTTCTATCCATATCCAAAAGAAGGAGCGATTCATCTTGATCGTGTCCACATCAAATTCCTTGAGGATGCCCAATGAGGAGTAGCCTGAGCTGAAGTCGTCCATCGAACAGCCAAAGCCCATCGTGTGCATCTGCCCGATGCCCCGTTTGATGCGCTCGTTGTGCTCCGG
>CAZYAX010000086.1:0-6317 GCA_964646195.1 uncultured Faecalibacterium sp.
GTGTTGTCTTGCGTTACTCCTGCTGCGCCTCGGCGCTCTCGTCCACCACGTCCAGCTCCACGGCGGAGGCCTCGGCGTCCGCCAGCGTCACCGGCGGAGCAACCACGCCGTCGCCGTTCAGATCCTGCCCGGTCAGCTCCTCCAGCTTGGAGACGGCCGCCGGGTTCTTCTTCATAAACCGGCGCACCGCCAGCGCGGTGTACAGCGCGCTGAGCAGGTTCAGCGCGCCCTCCACCGTGAGGATCACGCCGATGGCCATGACCAGCGTTTCCATCGTTTTGAACGGGTTGAACACCATGATCGCGCCCAGCACCACGCTGAGCAGCGCCAGCAGCAAAAAGCCCTTCCAGCTGGAATAGTGGCACCGGCGCAGCTCCAGCGCGTTCTGCACCCGGCCCAGGCTGTCGAATACCACAAACAGGCCGAACACGATGGGCAAAATGCGCACCACAATGTCGCTGCGCACGATGAGGAAGCCGCCCAGCGCCAGGCAGATGATGCCAAAGATCAGCGTGAGCTGGCTCTGAAACAACCCGCGCTCCGAGGTGAAATACCGCACGAGCTGCACTGCCGCGCACACCAGCACCATGCCGCCCAGGGCATAGCACACCACGTTCATGGCTGTGCCAGGCTCTACTATCAGGAATATTCCCAGCGCAATATACAGTGCGCTCATAATGATGAGGTTCCACTTCAGATTTTTCATAGAGAACACGTCCTTATCCTTTGTCTGGCGGGGCCGGCATTGCGCCGCGCGCCCCGGGGGGCTTTTCTTTTATTGTTCCAACTATACCATGAAAAATCGGTTCACACAATGGTTTTTCAGGATTTCTCGTACATCGGCGCGATGATCTTTTTGTTGATGCGCACCATGAACACCACGCTCAGCGTAAAGCTGGCCACCTCCGCGATGGGGAACGCCCACCACACATTGTTCACGCTGCCGGTGCGGCTGAGCAAAAACGCCACGGGCAGCAGCACCACCAGCTGGCGGCAGATGGAGATGTACAGGCTGAACATGCCCTGGCCCAGCGCCTGGAACACCGAGCTGAAGATCACGCAGACGCCCGCCACCAAAAAGCTGAGCGAGATGGTGCGCAGCGCCGGCACGCCGATGGCCAGCATGGCGTCGCTGGCCGCAAAGATGGAGAGCACCTTGTCCGGCAGGAACTGGAACACCGCCACGCCGATAAGCATGATGATTTCGGCGTACATGGCCGCCAGCCGCATGGTGGTCTTGACGCGGTCCGGGCGACGCGCGCCGTAGTTGTAGCTGATGATGGGCACCATGCCGTTGTTCATGCCGAAGATGGGCATGAACACAAAGCTCTGGAGCTTGAAGTAAACGCCGAACACGGCCACCGCCGTTGCGGAGAAGGCCATGAGGATCTGGTTCATGCCAAAGGTCATGATGCTGCCCACGCACTGCATGGCGATGCTGGGGATGCCCACCTTGTACACCCGGCCAATGGTCTTCACATCCGGCCGGAAGCCCTTAAAGCTGATATGGATCTCCGGATTTTTGCGGGTGTTCAGGTAGGTGCCCACCGCCGCGCCGCAGAACTGGCCGATGACCGTGGCGACGGCTGCGCCCCGCGTGCCGGAAAGCGCCTCGCCGCAGTAGCCAAAGATAAAGATGGGATCCAGGATGATATTGGTCACCGCACCCACCAGCTGGCTCACCATACTGTAGCTGGTGCGGCCGGTGGAGGCCAACAGCTTTTCCGTCATGGTCTGCATAAACATGCCCTGGCTGAAAATGCAGCAGATGGACAGGTAGTCCACGCCCTGCCGGATGATGCTGGCGTCGCTGGTCTGCGCCGAGAAATACAGGTTCATGCAGGTGAAGCCGAGCAGCATGAACACCGCGCAGCTGCATGCCGACAAAAACAGGCCGTTGACCGCCGCGCGATTCGCCTGCTCCTGGTTTTTTTCGCCCAGGCTCTTAGACAGCAGCGCATTGACGCCCACGCCGGTGCCCACGCCCACCGCGATCATAATGTTTTGCAGCGAAAACGCCAGCGAGACCGCCGTGAGCGCATCCTCGCTCACATGGGACACGAACACCGAGTCCACCACGTTGTACAGCGCCTGCACCAGCATCGAGATCATCATAGGTACGCTGAGCTTGATCAACAACGGGTTGATCGCCATTGTGCCCATGATGTTTTCACGCCCGGCGTTCAGGTTTGTTTTGGTTTGCGTTTGATTTCTTTTCGTCATTGTTTCTTTCCTCTTTTATTTGATTTTCCCGGCAGGAAAATGGGATAACCTGCCTCTTGGTATGCTATTGCAATGGGCAAAGCGCCTGCGCGCCTTGCCCATGTAAGCAACACTCTATGGCCCCGGCGCACCAGGGCTTTATGGGGGCGGCTTTAGGCCCGCTTTTCCATCGCCTCCACGGCGGTGAGGATCATGTTCACACATGCCTCCTTGCCCAGCGCCGCATTCAGCGCCAGGTCGTAGTTGTGCGCGTCGCCCCAGCGGTTCTGGGTATAGTAATTGTAATAGGCGGCACGGCGCTTATCGGTTTTGTCGATCTCATCGCGGATCTCCTTTTCGGTGCTGCCCTTGACGAGGGGGTTGGTCTTGGCGTACTCGCGGCGGAAGTCCAGCGGCGCATACACAAATACGCGCAGCACATCCTTGCGCTCCCGCAGCACATAGTCACCGCAGCGGCCCAGAATCACGCAGGGACCCTCCTCGGCCAGCTGCTTGATGATACGGCTTTGCAGGATGAATACCTGATCGCCCAGCGGCAGGTCGTTGCCCATCGTGTACAGGCTGTACAGCAGGCTGTGGGTGTGCTGCTTTTCGCTGGCAGCCACGGCCTCCTCCGACAGGCCCGAATCCTTGGCGGCCATTGTGATGAGCTCCTTGTCGTAGAGCTTGATGCCTAGCGCTTTCGCTACATCTTCGGCGATGTAGCGCCCTCCTGTGCAATACTCGCGGCCCAGTGTGATGATCGTTTTTGCCATAATGTGATCTCTCCTTATCTGTTTTTACGCGTCCCCTGCAAGCCTGCCGCAGCGCTGCGTAGGCTCCGCCTCCAGGACTGGGCCATGTCGGGGACGCCGGTTTTATGCCAAGGGCAGCGGGGCTGCCGCAGCCCTTGTTCCTCTGTCAGGGGCAGTCTGGCTTCTGCTTTGGCAGCCGGATCTCGGCCACCCGCATAGAGCCGGTGCTGTCTACCGCATACACGCTGTACCGCCCGCCGGCCTCCGCGATGTCCTGCGGGAACAGGATACCGCCCTCCGCGGTACACTCCATGCGGCGGAAGGTCTTGTGCGCCGTGGTCGCATGAGCCACGCCGTCATGTACCGCGCACGCCACCCAGCCGGAAAAGCCCTCCGGCAACGCGTCGCGCACGCCGCGGCGCTCAAAGTAATAGGCGCGGCCGTCCCCGCCCGGCTGCAGCTCGCACCGCAGCCGCTGCGGCCGGGCCGCCAGCGTGCCGCGCACCTTGGGCCGGATGACCATCGCACGCCCGGTAAAATAGCGCATAAAGTCCGGCAGGGCCATGGTTCGGGCCACCGCACCGTCGGTGGGGGCGGTGGGGTCGTTGAGCTGCACATAGTCCGCCAGCACAGCGGCGTCGTGCCCAAAGCCGCGCAGGCCCATCCACACGCTGGCCGCCTCATGCTGGCTGCCGCCGGGGTTTTCCACCTCCACGGCCACGGGGCAGCCGTCGTGCAGCTGCGCGCGCAGTCCCTTCAGGTCCATCCAGGCTTGCCAGCACGGGTAGCCGCAGCTGCCCACTGCGGCCGCCGCGTAGGCGGTGTTGTGGGTGCCGGCGGTAGCCCCGTCCGCCATGGTATAGGCTACCTCCTCCGGCAAAACGTCTTCGCCGAAGCGGTTCATCAGCGCGGCCATCACCAGCGGCAGGTCCATATCCCGGCCGAAGCTGGGGTCATGGCTGCCCAGGCAATACTCCGGCAGGTAAAGCGTGCGGTTGATGGGCTCGCCGGCCTGCTTTTCCCACACGAGGGGGCGCACCGCCGCCGCCAGCAGCCGCACGGCCGGCGTCACCTTGTCATCGTTGGTAAACAGGCTCACCTGGAGCTGTACGCCGGTGGCCCCGCCGGGCGTTGCCACCGTGACCGTATCGCCCAGCAAAAAGATCATGCCGTCCTCGCTCTGGGAGCGGACGCTGCGCCGGGGGTAATCCGGCGCCCACTTGCCAAAGCTCATCCAGTTGGTCCACGCGCCGCCGGCATACACCCGGCACCGGGCCTCGATGACCGTATTGGCGGGCACCTGGGCATTCCAGCTCACGTTCAGGTTGCAGAATGCCGGCATTGCAAGCTCCGGTGTGGTATAGCTGCCGTATTGCAGGTAGCGGCCCGCGGCGCTGTCCAGCACAAGGCTGCCGTTTTCCAGCGCCACATTTTCCAGCGCCCCGCGGGAAAATGTCTCCGTACCCTGTAACACAAGGTTATTCTTTTGTTCCATCCCCATCACACCTCCGGCGGCCGCTTACTGCTCTTCGCCGTTCTGCCGCTGCGCTTCCCGCGCGGTAGCCCGGTCGGCGGCAAGCTCCGCTTCCAGCGCCGCATCCTGCAATTTATGGATGCGTTCCTCTACATGGAACACCCGGTCCAGGTCGCCGTATACGATCTGGGCGGAGACCTCGCAGGAGAACCAGAACCCGAATACCAGCATCAGCAGCAGGCCCATGGGCATACACAGGATCACTACGCCCCAGAACAGCACTTGCACCAGCGACGCGGCCAGCGCATGGGGCAGAAAGCCGATCATGCAATGGAGGCTGTTTTTGATCAGCGTACCGAAGGGCAGATCCAGCAGGACCACCTGCGGCCACATATACGAGAAAAACATATGGAAGATCACCAGATTGAGCACCGTGGCCACCCACACCGGCAGGCCCACATTGACCCCCTGATACAGCAGATTGAAGCAAAAATAGACCATGAAGATCTGCATCGTTACCACCACGCAATAGAAGATACCCGGCAGAATGCTGGCCTTGAAGTTGCGCTTATACGCGCGGCGGTAAGTGCGCCACCAGTAGCCCGCCTCATCGCGCAGCGCACGCAGCACGGTGTCGTACATCCCGGCCAGCGCAGGCCCGGCCAGGATGCCGCCCAACGCGGCACTGACCAGCATCACGATCAGGTTGTTCATCAAAAAGCCGATGTACACCAGCGAGATCACCGGCAGAAAGCCGATGCAGGTGAGCAGGTTGGCGGCAAACATCGGACCCATATCCCGGCCCACCAGCTCGAAAAAGCGGCCTATACCGGTCTTGCGGGGGGCATCCTTCTCCACGCCGTGGCCGGGCTTGAAATCATTTGCGCTTGGAAACAGACCCATTTTCTCTAACCTCTTTCCGCGCCGGAGGCCGCTCTGTGGGCCGCCTCTGCCGCAAATGTGCAAATTATGCGTGTTTTACCCTTTTAATATACCCGGATTTTGTCTAATTTGCAAGTACATCTGCCCCTCCTTTTTTGTGAAAAAACGATTTCTTTCTCCCTTTTTGCTGCAAACTGTGGTACAATGGACTCACATCGCATAGAATTGGTCTTATATCCTGAAAAAGACGGAGGGATCTTCCTTGAATATTCTTCGCACTCTTGCCACCTACATCTATCTTTTCGGCTACATGGTCGTCCATTACGGCGTCCTGCGCAAGGCCGAGCGCGCGCTGGCCGCCGGCGACGAGGCCATGGCGCAGGCCATCGTCAACAAGCATGTGCCCATCTGGTGCCGGCGCATCCTGTCCCTGGCAGGCGTCACCGTCTCGGTGGAGGGAGCGCAAAACATCCCTGCGGGGCGCACTTGCGTTTTTGTGGCCAACCACCGCAGCTACTTTGACATCCCGCTGATGCTGGCCTACATGGACGCGCCCCACGGCGTACTGGCCAAGCAGGAGTTGGACAAGATCCCGCTGCTGCGGCGCTGGATGAAGCTCCTGGGCTGCGTATACGTTGTGCGCGACGACATGCGCGCCAGCATGCGCGCTCTGAACGAAGCCACCGACATTGTAACCGGCGGAAAAAGCTTTATCATCTTCCCGGAGGGCACCCGCTACAAGGGCGAGGAAGGCGGCATCGGCGAATTCAAGAACGGTGCGTTCCGCATTGCGTTCAAGACGGGCGCGCCGGTGGTGCCGGTGGCCATTCTGGGCGCGCGGGCCATTTACGAGGGCCACCACCATATCATGGCGCCCTGTCATGTGACCATTCGCATCCTTCCCCCGGTGGAAACTGCCGCCATGAGCCGCACTGAGCAAAAGCAGCTGCCGGAGGCCACCCGGCAGGCCATTCTGGCAAAGCTGGCGTGAGGGCTGTGGCCCC
>CAZYAX010000087.1:0-6293 GCA_964646195.1 uncultured Faecalibacterium sp.
GGCACGGCTCGCCCGGCAATCTGCATACCAGATTTATTCAGAGCTTCCCTAATTTTTTAGCGGGCGTCGCGGTTGGCCTCGTACTCGCTCATGGAGACGTAGTGGTCCAGCACATGGATGCCCTTGAGGCGCTTGTTGGAGAAGCCGGTGGAGGCGTACTGGCCTTCCCAGTAATTCAACCGGGTCGCCAGGTATGCAGGCACGCTCATGCCCATGGGCACCACCAGCGCGTTGTTGATCAGCAGCGCTTCGGCGTTGGCGAACGCCTCGTAGCGGGCGTTGAGGTCGGCAGTGATCTGCTTGGCGGCCTCGACGGCCTCCATGTAGGCCATGATGGTGTCGGCCGTCTCGCCGGTGATGAAGCCGTCCTCCACGCCGGTGCGCAGGTAGGCGTAACGGCTGCCGCGCTGGCCGGCGGCCTGGTAGAACGGGTCGGTCTCGGTCTCGGGGTCGGAGTAGTCCGCACCCCAGTTGCACAGCAGGAAGGCAAATTTGCCGTCGCGGCGCACCGAGGACAGGAAGTTGTCGGACGGGCCTTCGGTGATTACGATGTTGATAAAGTCCGCGCCGTCGTTCAGCACGCCCTCCAGCTGCTGCTTGAGCACCTGGCACTGCTTGTCCCAGTCGGTGGTGGAGGGGTTGTAGGGCAGCTGTACCTTGACCGGGAAGGTGACGCCCGCGGCGGTCAGCTCCTCGATCGCAGCGTCGCGGTACTCCTTGGCTTTGGCCTCGTCGAAGAACTCGCCCACCTGACCCAGGTCGCCGCACTCGATATAGTCCACGCCGTCATCGTTGGCGCAGAAGCTGGGAGGGGTGATGGTGTGCAGTTTGTAGCCCTCGTAGCCCTCCGGGGCGGTGACGGCCAGCGTGACCGCGTTGTTGATGCCGTAGAGAAAGGCCTTGCGGAAGTTGGTGCTGTTGATCGCTTTGGCCCAGTTTTCGGGCTCATACTCGGCGTCCATGCCACCCACCGACCAGTTGGAGAACTCATGCGCAAAGGGCATGAAGTTGAACATATAGAAGTAGGTGTAGTTGGTGTTGGGGCGGTCCATCGAGACCAGATCCTTGGTGGCGGGGTCGGCCAGCCAGCTGTCCAGGATGTCGGAGCCGATGGTGGCCTCGTCAATCTCGCCGCGCTTGATCATCTCCGGGCCGTTCACGTCGGCCTCGGCGTTGTAGATTCGGCTGACCTTGTCGATGAACACGTTGGCAGCGTCGTAGTTCTCGGGGTTCTTCTTCATCACCCAGGTCTCCAGCGACTCATACTCGGCCAGGTAGAACGCGCCGCAGCTGTAGGTGGTCTCGGCGGAGGTAGCGAACTGGTCGCCCATCTCCTCCAGCAGCGGGCCGTAGGCGGGCTCATAGGGCAGATAGACCAGCAGGCTCAAAAAGCCGGGGAAGTCATAGGTGAGGGTATAGGTGAGGGTATGCTCGTCCACAGCCTTGACGCCCACGTCCTCGAAGCTGACCGGGGGATAAACGTCCGGGTCGGCATCGGGGTGGGTGATGTGGACGGTGCCGGTCTCGTCCACCGAGTAGGCGCTGCCGTCATCGGCCACATAGCTGTTGTTGGCGTTGGTCAGGGCGACGCTGTAGTTATAGTAGTCGTCCGCGCCGGTGATATAGGCGGTGACAAGGCCTGCGTTGGAGGCGGCGTACTCCGGGGTCAGCACATACTTCATGGCGTCCACGAAGTCCTGCGCCGTGACCGGGGCGACCACCTCGCCCTCGCAGTCCACCCAATTTTCGTCCCGCAGATGGAACGTCCAGGTCAGCGTAGCGGCGTCCCACTCCCAGGAGGTGGCCAGGCCCTCGCGCAGCGCGCCCTTGTTGTCGAACTCTACGAGGGTGTCCACGCAGTTGGCGCCCACCTGCATCTCCACGTCGGAGCCGGTGGTGAGGTAGTTGAGCGTGGCCGGCTGGCTGGAATACAGGATGGTATAGCTGGCGGTCTCTGCCGCAGGGGCCGCACTGCCCGAAGCGGCGGCGCTGCCGGAGGAAGCCGGAGAGGAGCTGCCGCCGCAGGAGCTGAGCAGGCCGGCCGCACAGGCGCTGGCCGCCGCAAGACCGGTGGCCTTGAGAAACTGGCGGCGGGATATGGTGTTTTTCATAAGTAATCCCTCTTTTTCTGTTTGTTCATGAGTGTTTGGTTTGTGTGCTGCCGTTTCCCATGCGGCAGGCAAGCAGATAAACAAAAGAAGGTAACGGAACAAATCCGTTACCCCATTGTAACAGTCTGCTGAGCTACACAATGTGCTCACAGAAAATTATAGCATGAAATGTGGCGTTCGTCAATGTTTTTTGCGCATGAACGCACAGAGCTGCCGCTTTAAGTCATAAGCCGGTTTTTATGCCTTCCACAGGCTGTGCAGGTTGCAGTAGGCGTACACGGCCTTCACCTCGTCGCCCTCGGCCAGCGCAAAGCACACCTGCGGCTTTTCGCCGGGCTTGAGGGCCTTGCGCTGGGTGCCCTGAGCGGTCTCCAGCGCCACCCACTCAATATAGTGGTTGTCCAGCATCGGGTGCTCCACGCTGCCCACGGTCACGGTGACCTTGCTGCCCTCGACCTTGTAGACGGGCACATGCTTTTCCTGCGCGGCATCGGTGGTGCCGGGGATGAGCTCCTTCATCTTCTGGCCGCAGCACATAATGGGTACGCCTGCGTCCCTGACCATGGCAACGATGTTGCCGCAGCGCTCACAGATGTAATATTTTTCCATAGTAAACGGTCCTTTCTCGTTGTGTGTTGTAGGCGGGGGAGAAGATTGCTTATAAGCAATGCTTTGCCTCACAGCACGAGAGACGGGGCGGAATATACGCGCCCGGCCAGCTCGCTGTTCAGCATGTACAGGCTGCGCGGGTCGCTGCCATACAGCTCCATCTTGGTGATCAGGTCGGTGGAGTTCTTCTCCTCCTCGCCCTGTTCCTTGATAAACCAATCCAGGAACTGCACGGTGCGGAAGTCGTTCACGGCCTGGGCCGCAGCGTAGATGGCGTTGATCAACGAGGTGACGTAGCGCTCGTGCTCCAGCCCGGCGTGCAGCGGGTCGCTCAGCGCAGTGTAGGTCTTATCCGGCTTGGCGATGGCCTCAAGCGTGACCTTGCAGTCGTTGTTGTGCAGATACTGGTAGAACAGCATCGCGTGATCCTGCTCCTCCTTGGCCTGAATCTCAAACCAGTTGGCAAAGCCGTCCAGGCCCTTGTCGGAATAGAAGTTGGCCATATCCAGATACAGATATGCAGAGTATAGCTCTTTATTGACCTGCTCATTCAGCAGCTGCATGACTTTTTGATCCATTTTTGTGCTCCTCCTAAAATTTGTGGGTGGGTAGTCCTGATATACTCATTATAGCGCATGGGGAGATACAGTCAAGTTATTCAGTCACATTCGCGGCGGAAATTTCCGTTTTCCCGGCGGCCCCGCTTGCACCGGCAGCCGGTGTGGCAGGGAGGCACTCCGGCACGGCCCCGGCCGCCTGTTGGGCCGCTGCCTGCTCTTTTGCGGCGGCCTCGGCCGCCTGCTTTGCCTCACGCTCGGCGCGGCGCTGGCGGGCGCGGGCGGCGGTCTCCTCCTGGCGCTTTTTGCTGCGGGCGCGGATGCGGCACACCGCGCACAGCCCGTCCGCCGAGCCGGGTGCGATGGGCTTGCCGCACTCGGTGCAGCTGGTGATCTGGCACTTGTAGAGGCTGACCGGGCCCAGGCTCGTGACCTGGCGCAGGGTCATGCCGTCGATGGCGCGGGAGCTGCACGCAGAGACGCAGAAGCCGCATTCGCTGCACTTCCACGGCGTGAGCACGATGCGGCTCATGCCGCCCTCCAGCGGCTCCAGCTTGAGCGCGCCGGCGCGGCAGGCTTTTTCGCACTTGCCGCAGCCGTAACACTTGTTGTTGATGGCGGGCATGTACCAGCCGTAGTGCACCGGCGTAGCGGTGGCGGCCTTGATCTGCTTGATGCGGTGGTTCAGCATCAGGCGGAAATCCAGCGAGCGGCCCCGGTCCTGATCCTCCATGCCGGGCAGCATCCGCAGCAGCTGCTTGGTGCCGGCCTTGGAGGTATCGGTCACCTGGCTGAACATCTCCCGGCGGGAAATGTTCTTGGGCTGGTAGGGGGCGTCCTCGGGGGCATAGGCCAGCGTAAAGCGCGCGTTGAACAGCGGTTCGCCGAAAAACTCCACCAGCCGGGTGAGCGCGCCGCGCAGCTTTTCGGCGCACAGGTCGTTTTCGCACTCGCCGCAGGGAGTCAGATCCAGCACCAGCTTTTTGTTCAGGGCCAGGTAGGCCAGCGTCTCCCATGAAAGCGCACAGATGCAGTCCCGCACAAGGTCGTTGTAGCGGGCGCTCCGGTCACAGCCGATCCAAAGGGTATCAGCGTTGCTGTCGGCGGCGGAGGTGTCGTGCGTGACCTGCTCCGGGGAAGGAGCGATGCAGCGGCTGCGGCAGGCCGCAACGCACAGCCCGCAGTCGGTGCAGGCGGTCCAGTCCTTGACGAGGTTGGGCCGGGTAAAGATATCGTCCCCGTGGGGGCAGATATCCTTGCAGTCGGTGCACTGCTTACGGTGGGGGTGCAGATTCCAGCACTGCTTGCGGTCAATTTCGGGATGGCTGGTCTTCATCAGCGCATCCATGGCATATTTTGTAAACAGGCCCATAGGAGTTAAACCTCACTTGCTGCAGAATTGCGGGCCGCGTCCAATACGCTGGTTATCTCTGCGTTTGCCAGCAGGAAGGCCTGCACCTTTTTGGTCAGGAGCGAGGCGGCCACGCTGTCGCGGGTGAGCACCCGGCGGATCTCCTCCTCCGGCGTGCCGTGCGCATGGGCCAGACGGCGGTACTCAGCGTCCGTCTCGGCCACAGTCACCTGAATGTGCTCCGCCTCCGAGATGGCGCGCACGGCCAGCATGCTGCGCAGCTTGCGCTCCGCATCGGCGCGGTAGCGGGCCAGCAGTGCCTCCGGGGTGGTCTTGCTGGTCTGGCAGAAAGCTTCCACCGTGAGGCCGCTCTTGGCCAGACGCCGGCGCAGCAGCTCCATTTCGTTTTGGGCGGCATGATCCAGCGTGGCGGCGGGCAGCTCTACGGTCAGGTTGGCCCCGGCACGGTTCAGCAGCTCGGCAGAGGCTTTGCGGTCGGCGTTGGTCTCGTGCAGGGCGGCCCTTTCGGCGCGGATAGCGTCCCGCATGGCGTCCAGGGAGGCATAGCCCCGGCTGCGGGCAAACGCATCGTCCGCGGCAGGGATCTCCTTGTTCTCCACGGAGTGCAGCGTCACGCGGAACTGCGCGGTCTGGCCGGAAAGCGCCTCCACCCGAAAGCCGGCGGGATAGGTGAAATCGAAGGTAAAGGTCTCGCCTGCGCAGTGGCCGCAGATGGCCTGCTCTGCGGCGGGCATCAGCTTGCCGGTGCCCAGGATGGCGTCCACGTTTTCCATGCGGCTGTCCGGGATGGGCGCGCCGTTCAAAAAGCCCTCGAAGTCCAGCACGACGCGGCTGCCGCGCCGGGCGGGCGCATCGGTGGCGCGGTAAACGGCATGGATGCGGCACTGATGGGCTACCTCGTGCTGCACGGTGTTTTCCAGTACGGGGCGGACATGCCGCGTGACAGGCAGGCCCTTATACTGCCCCAGAATGACCTGCGGGGCGGGTTGCGGTTGGTTTGGCATAGGTTTTGATACTCCTGTTGTTGATGTGGCAGCCGGGAAGCGGCTGCGGCGTGCCTTGCGGCGGCAGCCTGCGGGGAATGCGAGGGAGGCAGCAGCGAAAGCCCGGCGTGTACTCCAGCGGCTGCACGGGCGCGTTAGTGTGCCGGCTCAGATCCGCGCAAAAACGCGCGGGGCTCAGCAATCCTTGCAAAAGCCGGTATCGCCCTCGAGCCAGCCGGTGTCCAGCGTAACGCTGCCGTCGTCCCACACAAAGGTGGGGATGCCCACGCGGCCCTCGGCCTTGATGCTCTCGTAGGCGGGCAGGGTGTCGCGCAGAGCGAGAAATTCGCGCAGGTTCTTGATCGATGCGGTGATATCCACATACTCGTATTCGATGCCCTTTTCCTCCAGCAGCTTTTTGGTATCGCGGCAGGTAGAGCAGATGGCAGCGCCATAAAATTTTAACATACGTTCGTTCCTCCTGTTTTAAAAGGGCGGGGAAGCCCGGATGCAAAGGCCCATGAAAGGCCTTTCTATCGCTATTATACACCGTTCGCGCTTTGGGGGCAAGCATTGCGCGAAAAAGAAGGTTGTGATACTATATAAATATATTACCAGATGAGGGGGCGAAAGGATGCTGGATGCAACGCTGATCGGCTGC
>CAZYAX010000088.1:0-6289 GCA_964646195.1 uncultured Faecalibacterium sp.
CCCCCGCACCTCCATCAAAAACGCGGGCCTGCCCTGGGAGCTGGGCATCGCCGAGACCCACCAGACCCTGATCCTCAACGGCCTGCGCACCCGCGTGCGCATCGAGAGCGACTCCAAGCTCCTCTCCGGCCGGGACGTGGCTATCAGCTGTATGCTGGGCGCGGAGGAATTTGGTTTTGGTACCTCGCTGCTCATGGCCGAGGGCTGCGTGATGATGCGCGTGTGCAATCTGGACACCTGCCCCATGGGCATCTGTACCCAAAACCCCGAGCTGCGCAAAAACTTCCGCGGCAAGCCGGAATACATCATCAACTACCTCACCTTTGTGGCCGCCGAGCTGCGCGAGTATATGGCAAAGCTGGGCGTGCGCACCGTGGATGAAATGGTGGGCCGCACCGACCTGCTGCACGTCAAGCCCAGCGCCCCCGGCAGCCATGCCTCCAAGCTCAGGCTGGACGCCATATTGCACAACCCTGCCATCCCCAGCAACAATGTCCACTACCAGCCGCAGGACGTGTACGACTTCCATCTTGAAAACACCCTTGACATGAAGGTGCTGATGAAGAAGTTCCGTCTGAACAGCAAAACGCCCCAGAGCGTCAATTTGCAGGTGTCCAACGTGGATCGCGCCCTTGGCACCATCTTCGGCAGCGAGATCACCCGCAAGTATGGCACCTCCCTGCCCGACGATGTGTACACCGTGAACTGCACCGGCGCGGGCGGCCAGAGCTTTGGCGCGTTTATCCCCAATGGCCTCACCCTGCGCCTCACCGGCGACTGCAACGACTACATGGGCAAGGGCCTTTCGGGCGGCAAGCTCGTGGTGCGCCCGCCCGAGGGCATCACCTATAAGCCGGAGGAAAACATCATCACCGGCAACGTGGCGTTGTACGGCGCAACGGGCGGCAAGGCGTTTATCAGCGGCGTGGCGGGCGAGCGCTTCTGCGTGCGCAACTCCGGCGCGACGGCGGTCGTGGAGGGCGTGGGCGACCACGGCTGCGAGTACATGACCGGCGGCATCGTGGTGGTGCTGGGCCAGACCGGCAAAAACTTTGCAGCCGGCATGACCGGCGGCATTGCCTATGTGCTGGACGAACACTGGGACTTCTACCAGCGCGTGAACAAGGAAAACGTGAGCCTGGAGCCTGTGGAGCACAAGTTCGACGTAGCCACACTCAAGGAGCTGATCCGCGAGCATGTGGAGGCCACCGGCAGCCCGCGCGGCAAAGAGATCCTGGATAAATTCAGCGAGTTCCTCCCCCGGTTCAAGAAGGTCCTGCCCTACGATTACGACCGCATGCTGCGGGTGATCGCCTCCATGGAGGAAAAGGGCCTGGACGGCGAGCAGGCACAGATTGAAGCGTTTTATGCGCAGAAGAAAGCGAAATAAGGGAGGGACCGGTCATGGGTAAGATCACAGGATTTATGGACTACACGCGCAAGACCAGCACGGACATCCCGCCGCTGGAGCGCATCGAAAACTTTAACGAATTTCACGTCTGGCTCTCCCGCGAGGAGCAGCAGACCCAGGCGGCCCGCTGCATGGACTGCGGCGTGCCCTTTTGTCAGGCGGGCATGATGATCGGGGGTATGGCCTCCGGCTGCCCGCTCAACAACCTCATCCCGGAGTGGAACGACCTCATCTATCAGGGTAAGTGGGAGCTGGCCTTGCGCCGCCTGATGGCCACCAACCGCTTTCCGGAGTTCACCAGCCGGGTGTGCCCGGCGCTGTGCGAGGCGGCCTGCACCTGCGGCGACGTCACCGGCGAGCCGGTGTCCGTGCGGGAAAACGAGCACGCCATCATCGAGACGGGCTACGCCAAGGGCTGGCTGGCCGCCTGCCCGCCCCCGGCCCGCACGGGCAAGAGCGTGGCCGTGGTGGGCAGCGGCCCGGCGGGCCTCTCGGTGGCCGAATACCTCAACAAGCGCGGCCATACCGTCACGGTGTTTGAGCGCGCCAACCGGGTGGGCGGCCTGCTGATGTATGGCATCCCCAACATGAAGCTGGATAAGAGCGTGATCGAGCGCCGCGTCAAGATTATGCAGGCCGACGGCGTGGAATTCCGCACCAACATGGACATCGGCGGCGCGGTGGACGCACAGCAGCTGCTGGACCAGTACGACGCCGTGGTGCTGTGCTGCGGCGCAAAAAAGGCCCGCGACCTGAACGTGCCGGGCCGGGACGCAAACGGCGTACACTTTGCGGTGGATTACCTCACCAGCGTGACCAAAAGCCTGCTGGATTCCGGCCTTACAGACGGGCAGGCCATCTCGGCCGCCGGCAAAAACGTGCTGGTGATCGGCGGCGGCGACACCGGCAACGACTGCCAGGGCACCGCGCTGCGCCAGGGCTGCACCGGTCTCGTGGCGCTGGAAATGATGCCCGAGCTGCCCGCACAGCGCGCGGCAAACAACCCCTGGCCCGAGTGGCCGCGGGTGCGCAAGGTGGACTACGGTCAGACCGAGTGCCTTGCGAAATTCGGCAGGGACCCGCGCCTCTACCAGACCACCGTAAAGGAGTTTTACAAGGACGATGCCGGCAACCTGACCGGCGCGCTCATCGCCTGCCTCAAGCCGGAGCGCGACCCTGAGACGGGCCGCACCAACATGGTGCCCACCGGCGAGGAGTTCACCTGCGAGTGCCAGCTGGCCTTGATCGCAGCGGGCTTCGTGGGCTGCGAGGACTATGTGGCCGAGGCCTTTGGCGTGCAGCGCACGGCCCGCGGCGTGGTGGCGGACGACGGCTTTAAGACCAATGTGGAAAAGGTGTTTGCCTGCGGCGATATGCGCCGCGGCCAGAGCCTCGTGGTATGGGGCCTGCGCGAGGGCCGCGATTGTGCCGCCGCTGTGGATCAGTACCTGATGGGGTACACAAATCTTTAATTTGCCATTCTCTTTCCTATCCTAAACAAGCAGAAGCGGGAGGCACTGTAAAAGGTGTCCCCCGCTTCTGCGTTTTTGGCGCACATTTTTCTTTTCGCCCTTTTATCTCCTCTTGACACCGGGCCCATTTTGTGCTATCATTTTGTTCTAATTAGAACGTTCTATTTTGAACTTTCACAGGAGGAAACCTCTTTTATGACCACATTCAATCTATGGGAGCATCAGCAGCTCTTTAAAACGCTGTATGCCAGCTGTGTGGAGCCGGTGTGCAGCCAATACCAGCTCACGCGCAACGAGCTGGACATTCTGCTGTTTCTCGCCAACAACCCCGCGCATGACACGGCTGCCGAAATCGTGAGCATCCGCTACCTCACCAAATCCCATGTGTCCCTCTCGGTCCAGGCGCTGGAACAAAAAGGCTACCTGCGCCGTTTTTACGCCCCGCACGACCGGCGCACCCCGCATTTGTGCGTCACCGACGCGGCGCAGCAGGCAGTACAGGCCGGCCGCGCCGCGCAGGAGGCCTTTGTTTCCGCCCTGTTCCGCGGCATCGGCGGCCAGGAGCAAGAGGCCTTGCGCGGCCATTTTGCACGCATTGAGCAAAACGCACGGGATGCTTTGGAGGCAAACACATGATCTACACCTTTATCATCTGCTTTATCGCCGGCACTGGGGCAGGCCTTGGCACCGGCTTTGCCGGCATGAGCGCCGCAGCCGTCATCAGCCCCATGCTCATCACCTTTTTGGGCATGCCCGCCTACGAGGCGGTGGGCATTGCGCTTGCCAGCGACGTGCTTGCCAGCGCCGTAAGCGCCTACACCTACGGCAAAAACAAAAACCTTGACATCCGCAACGGCCTTGTCATGATGGTCTCGGTGCTGGCGTGTACCCTGTTTGGCAGCTGGGTGGCCAGCAAGGTGCCCAACTCCACCATGGGCAGCTTTTCCACCTTTATGACGCTGCTGATCGGCATCAAGTTCATCGTCAAGCCGGTAATGACCACCAAGGAAGCCATGCAGGCCGTCAGCCCCAAAAAGCGGTTTGTGCAGTCGGTGGTGTGCGGCCTTGTCATCGGATTCATCTGCGGCTTTATCGGCGCAGGCGGCGGCATGATGATGCTGCTCATCCTCACCAGCGTGCTGGGCTACGAACTCAAAACCGCCGTGGGCACCAGCGTGTTCATCATGGCCTTTACCGCCTTTACGGGCGCGATGAGCCATTTTGCCATTGGAGGCGCACCCGATCTGTGGTGCCTGGCGTTCTGCGTGGGTTCCACGCTGTTATGGGCCCGCATTGCCGCGCTGTTTGCCAACAAGGCCAGCCCGGCCACGCTCAACCGTGCCACCGGCGCCGTGCTCACCCTGTTGGGCGGCGCGGTGCTGGCGGTGAACCTTTTGACCTGACCACCTTTCTGCAAGGGCTCTTTACTCTGGCCGCAGTCCTCGCCCTGGCACGCAGCCATGGGCCCGGGCGCAATCATTTGCGGACTTTTGGTCCCGGCGCGCGTCTTGACGCGGCGGAGGCATCCGTCCAATGGGCTTTCCGTCAATCGGTGTCCACATCCTCATCCGGCGCAAACCACGAGGGCCAGGACGGCCTGTCCTCCTCGTCCGGCGCGGATGAGGGCGACGCCGAAATCTCCGGCGTGGCCGTGATCTGCACGTCCCTCTCCGCCGCGATATAGAGGATGACCATCGTGCCCACCTCGACCATCGCGCCGGTGGTCTCGCTGCTGCTCACCACGCACCCGGGCGCATAGGAGCCGTCATTCACGACCATAAAGCAGCTGGGCACCAGCCCGCAGGCCTCCACCAGCTCGATGGCACGGTCCTGCGGGATGCCGACGATCTCCGGCATCTCCACGAGCCGCGGCCCCCGGCTGACCACCAGGTTCACCGTCACGTCGTCGTCGCCCAGCGCCGCGCCCGCCGCGGGCTCCTGGCTCAGGATGATCCCCGCGGGCACGGTGTCGCTGTATTCCTCCACCACGCGGAACAGGTAGCTGCTGGTATACTGCCGGTTGTTCTGCACCTGCGAATAGGTCAGACCCACAAAATCCGGCACATAGCGCACCTCCACGGCCTCCACGCTGCTGGCCACGCTCTCGGCCGGCGGCTCGGAGGAGGCGGGGGCCTCTTCTTTGCGGCCCACCAGCATCCACAGCGTAAGCAGGATCAGCACCATCAGCAGCAGAAGGATGGCCGCAAACATGCTCCTGACCCAGAGGCCGGTTCTTTCCTTCTGCTCCCGGCCTGCGTCCTTTTTGTTCCCCTCCATTGTCTTCATCAACTCCGCCGCCGCTTCCTCCGAGGCGAGCGCCTTCATCAGCTGGGGCACGGTCTGGATGCGCTGGGCCGGCTTGAGCCGCAGGCCCAGCTCCAGCACGTCCGCCACATAGCCCGGCACCGAGGGCTCCACGGCCCGGGCGCTGGGGTTGGAGTCCGACACAAGCCGCTGCGCCGCGGGCACCGGGCTCTGGCCACATACCATGCGGTAAAACACCGCCGCCAGGCCGTATTCGTCGGTATACCGGCCCTCGAACTCCGCCGAGGAATACTGCTCCGGCGCGGAGTAGCCCTCATACAGCTGCTCGTGCAGGCCGCTGCCCGCCGTGCGCAGGCCGATGGTGGCATAGCCGGTAAGCCGGGCGCGGCCATTTTCCAGCACGCGGATGTTCTCCGGGCTGATGCCCCGGTGCACCAGGCCCACCTGGTGCATGGCGGCCACGCCGTTGAACACCGGCTGGAGCACCGCGCAGGCCTCCGCCGCGCGCACACGGGAGCCGTGTTCCAGCAGCCACTGGCGCAGCGGCTTGCCGCCGGGGTTTTCCATCACGGCGTAGACAGTATTATTTTCCTCAAACACATCCAGCACGGCCTCCAGGCCCGTGGCGGGCGTGATGCGCTGCACCGCGCGGTACAGATCGGCAAAATCCATGCGCGTGGTCTTAAACAGCACCTCGCTGCCGGGCTTGGGGCGCAGGCAGAAATCCTGCCCGCGCTCCGCGGCCAGTGTGATGGGCAGGTATTCCTTGACGGTGACCCGGAACACGCCCTTATTCTCCACCCCGCGGTAGAGGATGCCCTCGCCGTCGATGCTCAGCATCTCGCCCACGGTATACCGCCCCGCCAGCACCGTGCCGAAGGGCAGCGCACCCGCCGGATTCCGGTTGGAAAGGCTGCGCTGGCAATGCGGGCAGCTCCGCGCGCCCGCCTCTAGTTCGCCCATGCAATACGGGCAGAGTACCTTCTGATCCATTCCCGTTCCTCCTGAAACAAACCGCCGGGCCAAACATCAAGGCCCGGCGTTTGTATTATTGTAGCATATCCCGTGCGGGAAAACAAGGCAGCGTGGTTTTTTCGGAGGATTTCGCTTTTGCGCGGAGCGTAGGGCGTTTGTGAGGAGG
>CAZYAX010000089.1:0-6228 GCA_964646195.1 uncultured Faecalibacterium sp.
ATACTGCACTCTGTGTGCAGAATTTGCCGCTGTGCCCCGCGGCCTGCCCGGAGCGGCGGCGCAGGAGTTTTCCAAGCGAATCCCCAGGAAGTGGGGCCCCGCTGCCAGCGGCAGTGGGGCACAAGCCTGGGCTCCGGTCTATTTGCGGGAAAAGCTCCCAAGCCGGCGCTCCCGCAGAAGCTTTCTCCGCTCAGAAATTCGGGAACACCAGCCGCGACGCCAGGATCACCGCAAAGCATACCAGGCAAACCGCCAGGCTGATGTAGTCCTGCCGGGTGCAGCGCAGCACCTTGAGCCGGGTGCGCCCGTCGCCGCCGCGGTAGCAGCGGCACTCCATGGCCATGGCCAGCTCGTCCGCACGGCGGAACGCCGAGATGAACAGCGGGATCAGCACCGGCACCAGCGCCTTGACTCGGTCGGTGAGCTTGCCGGCGTCCAGCATTGCGCCGCGCGCCTTCTGCGCGTTCATGATCTTGTCCGTCTCCTCGATGAGGGTGGGAATGAACCGCAGCGCGATGCTCATCATCATCGCCAGCTCGTGCACCGGGAAGTGCAGCTTGCCCAGCGGCTTGAGCAACTGCTCGATGGCGTCGGTGAGCACGATGGGGCTGGTGGTGTAGGTGAGCAGGCTGGTGCCCGCGATCAGCGCCACCACGCGCACGGCCATCAGCACGGCGTAGCGCACTCCTTCGGCGTAAATCTTCAAAAACCATACCTGCACCAGCGGCTCGCCTGTGCCCGTAACAAAAAACAGGTTGAGCACCGCCGTGAACAGGATGATGGGCAAGATGGGCTTGAGGCTGCGCCCGATCATTTTGAGCGGGATCTCGGCCACAACATACATCACGCCCAAAAACAGCAGCGCCAGCGCCAGCCCCAGCGGGTTGGACGCCGCAAACAGCAGCACGATATACAGCACGGTCAATACGATCTTGAGCCGCGGGTCAAACCGGTGCACCGGGCTGTTGCCGGGGAAGTGCTGGCCGATGGTGATATCTCTCAGCATTTCGCCGTGCCCCCTTTCGACGTGTTTTCATACTTTGCGCGGGGCAAAAGCAGGCTTTCACCCGCGTCGCGGCGCGCCTTTGCGGCCCGGATTGCCTTGACCGCATAGGGGATGGTATACACGTTGGCGGGCACATCCACGCCCATCTCCCGCAGCTTGAGGAAGATCTTCGTCACCTGTGGCACCGACAGGCCCAGCTGGAGCAGCTCCGGCGCACGGGCAAACACGTTCTCCACCGTGTCGTACATGGCGATCCTGCGCTCCGCCATCACCAGCACCTTGTTGGCATATTTCGCAATGTCCTCCATGCTGTGGGACACCAGCAGCACGGTGGTACCGGTCTTTTGGTGGTACTCCTTCACCTCGTTCAGCACGGCGTCCCGGCCTTCAGGGTCGAGGCCTGCGGCGGGCTCGTCCAGCACCAGAATGCGCGGCTCCATAGCCATCACGCCGGCCACGGCCACGCGGCGCTTTTGCCCGCCGGACAGCTCAAACGGGCTGCGCTCCAGCAGCGCCTCGTCCAAGCCCACAAACCGCGCTGCCTCATGCACGCGGCGGTCGATCTCCCTTTCGTCCAGGCCCATGTTTTTGGGGCCGAAGGCGATGTCCTTATAACAGGTCTCCTCAAAAAGCTGGTATTCCGGGTACTGGAACACCAGACCCGTCATAAACCGGAACTCCCGGATTCTGGCCGGGTCCTCCCACATATCGCGGCCATCGATCCAGATCTTGCCGCTGGTGGGGCGGTTGAGGCCGTTCATGTGGGCGATGAGGGTGCTCTTGCCGCTGCCCGTCGCCCCGATGATGCCCACAAAGTCGCCTTCCTCAATCTCGAAGCTCACGTCGTCCAGCGCCGTGGTCTCGCCCGGCATACCGGGGTTATACACATAGTGCAAATGCTCTACCTTGATAATGCTTGCCATACCCGCACCCCCTTATTTCAGCAGCTCATACAGAGCCTGCGCGCATTCGCCGGTGTCGATGATACCCTCCGGCATAGGGATGCCGGCCCGCACCAGCTCGTCCCGCAGCTCGGCAGCCTGGGGCACGTCCAGATGCAGCGCGCGCACCTTGTCCACCTGGCTGAACACTTCTTTGGGCGTGCCTTCCATCACCACACGGCCCTCGCTCATCACCAGCACGCGGTCGGCCTGCGCGGCCTCCTCCATGTAATGGGTGATGGCCACCACGGTGATGCCCATATCCCGGTTGAGGCGGTGGATGGTCTGCATCACCTGCTCGCGGCCGCGCGGGTCCAGCATGGCGGTGGCCTCGTCCAAAATCAGGCAGTCGGGCCGCATGGCCACCACGCCCGCAATGGCCACGCGCTGCTTTTGGCCGCCGGACAGCTGATGCGGCCCTTTCTCGCGGAATTTATAGATGCCGGCCATCTTCATGGCGTCGTCGATGCGGCGGCGCATCTCATCAGTGGGCACGCCCAGATTTTCCAGCGCGAAGGCCACATCCTCCTCCACCACGGTGGCGACGATCTGGTTATCGGGGTTCTGGAACACCATGCCCACGGTCTGGCGGATATCGTACAGCTTCCCCTCGTCGGTGGTATCCATGCCCTCCACCAGCACGGTGCCCGTCTCGGGCAGCAGGATGGCGTTGAAGTGCTTGGCCAGCGTGCTCTTGCCGCAGCCGTTTGCGCCCAGCACGGCCACGAACTCGCCGCGCTGCACGTCCGTGCTCACGCCGTTCAGCGCGTACACGGGCTTGTCAGGGTCATAACGGAATTTCAGGTTGTTTACGGACAGTATTTTTTCCATGTTTTACTCTTTCCGGTAGTGCGCCCGCCCTTGCGTCGGGCTGTACTCCAATTTTTATTATAGGGGTTTTCGTCTTTTTTCTTTGGCTTTCTCGAAAGAAAGCCCGGCAAAGAATTTTATTTTCACCGCAATCAAAAAGTAGAAAACTATACGATATGCTTGCCTTCCTTTCCCGTCCCAAAAGCATTCTTCACTCCACAATGCGCCATATGGCAGCAATGCAGCAGCCTTTTATTCCCGCCCCATCCCGCAGCGCACCGTCTCGATCAAAGTGCGGTCTGCGGGCAGCCACGGCACATCCCAAAGCATGTCCTTTGTAAGCCACCGTGCGGCCTCGGCCTCCAACAGCGTCAGCTCGCCTTCGGCCACCTCGCACCAAAAACAATTCATCGATAGATGGAACGCGGGGTAATCGTATTCGACCACGCCCGCCGGCTCCCCGACCCGGATCCTGACGTTCAGCTCCTCTTGCATCTCGCGGGCCAGGGCCTGCTGCGGTGTTTCGCCGGGCTCCAGCTTTCCTCCAGGAAATTCCCACCAGCCTTTATACTCGCCGTAGCCCCGCGCTGTGGCAAAGACGCGCTTTTTCTCCTTGAGCGAGTCGCACAGGATCGCGGCCACTACTTGGATCGTTTTCATGTTGCGTGCTTCTTCCTTTTTCATTTTGCGGTTTTGGGCTGCTCCCAGGTTGCTTTCGGGCCGGCTTCTGGGCCGCAAATTGGTTTTATCCTCCCATGTGGCGGACATTATGGCTTGCGGGGCGATTTGCATCAAGCAGATGCCAGGGGTTCATCCAAGCGGGCGCAACGTCCCGGATACGGCTCCCATACAGTATACCATACCAATGTGAATAAAAACACCCCTCAGGAGCAGAAGCGCAATAGCTCTGTTTTGCGTTTCTTTCGACACCTTTGTCCAATAATCCTCTGTGACCCAGACGCAAAGAACAAAATGGAGAGCGGGCTGCCGCGAAACTGGATCTGTTCCGGCAGCACCGCCGCCATCCTATAGTGAATGACTGCAAACCCGGAAAATACAATCGCATGTAATTTCTCGATCGTTCCCGCCGCGCCGGGGGCTGTAGAAAACGGCGCTCTCGATGCCGCCAATCGCAGAACCGGCAAGCCCACCGTCAGCAGCCGCTGACCTCCTCCCAAATCGCCGTTGCCCCGCAGGGCACCACGCCGCCCGTGGCCGAAACCGGCAGCCCGATCTCATCGCAGGACGTCGCCCCGCCAAAGCGCGGCGTTAGCATGGTCTTGAGCATGTACTCCATCACGGCGGGCGAAAGCCCGGTGGTGTAGCTGTTCACCGCAAAAAACAGCGGCTTTTCGCTCAGTACCTCCTCGCATTGCGCGATCAGGCCGTAGATGCAGTCCTCCAGCTTCCACACTTCACCCCCCGGCCCGCGCCCGTAGCTGGGCGGGTCCATGATGATGGCATCGTAGGTGTTGCCGCGCCGCTCTTCGCGGGCGACGAACTTTGAGCAATCGTCCACCAGCCAGCGGATGGGCTTGGCGGCAAGGCCGCTGGCCGCCGCGTTTTCCCTGGCCCATTGCACGATGCCCTTGGAGGCGTCCACATGGCAGACCGACGCGCCCGCCGCCGCACAGGCCAGCGTTGCGCCGCCCGTGTAGGCGAACAGGTTCAGCACCCGGACAGGCCGCCCCGCCGCGCGGATCTTTTGGGCATACCAGGCCCAGTTCACCGCCTGCTCGTGGAACACGCCGGTGTGCTTGAAGCCGGTGGGGCTCACGATCAGCGTCAGCCGGCTGTCCCCTTCGCCGCAGGTGATCCTCCATTTTTCGGGCAGGGCGCGGCGGTATTCCCACTCGCCGCCGCCCTGATTGGAGCGGTGGTAAACGGCGTCGGCCTTGCCCCAAAGCGGGCTTTGAGGCGGCGTTTTCCACACCACCTGCGGGTCGGGCCGCACCAGCAGGGCCTTGCCCCAGCGCTCCAGGCGGTTGCCGCCGGTGGCGTCCAGTAATTCATAATCCTTCCAGGTATCTGCGGGGCGCATGGGTGCCTCCTTTTCTCACTTGCGGATGATGCGGCGCTCAATGCGGTCTACGATGCGCCGTGCGCACTGGTTGATGGCGTCCAGATCCTGGCCCTCCACCATCACGCGGATCTTGGGCTCGGTGCCGGAAACGCGCACCAGAACACGGCCCATCCCCATCAGCTTCTGCTGCTCGTTCTCGATAAAGCCGGCCAGCACCTCGTCCTCCTTGTAGGCGGCCTTCTGGTCCTTATCCGCCGCCACATTGATCAGCACCTGCGGGAACTGGGCGTAAATGCCGTTCAGTTCGCTCATCTTTTTGCCGCTCTCGGCCAGCAGCTTGAGCAGCTTGCCTGCGGTGAGCTCGCCGTCGCCGGTGGTGGCATGATGCAGCAAAATTACATGGCCGCTCTGCTCGCCGCCGATGCAATAGCCGTTCTCGCGCATATTTTCCAGCACATAGCGGTCGCCCACGGCAGTCTTTTCGGTGCGGATACCCTGGCTCTCCATGAAATTGATAAAGCCCAGGTTAGACATGACCGTGACCACGGCGGTGTCGCCGTCCAGGCGGCCCTTGCGCTTCATCATCATGGCCAGCAGCGCAATGATCTTGTCGCCGTCGATCTCGTGGCCCAGCTCGTCGCAGGCAAGGCAGCGGTCGGCGTCGCCGTCGAAGGCGATGCCGCAGTCGTAGCCGCCGTCCACGACGGCCTTTTCGAGGTTTTCCAGGTGGGTACTGCCCACGCCTTTATTGATGTTGGTGCCGTCCGGAGACACGCCGAGGAAGGTACATTTTGCGCCCAGCCGCGGGAACAGCTTCTGCGCCACGGCGGCCGCTGCGCCGTTGGAACAGTCGATGCAGATATTCAGCCCCGTCAGGTCTCCGCCGATCGATTCGTACAGGTGGTCCACATAATCGCGCAGGCCGTCGCTTCGCACCGACACGCTGCCGATGCCCTCGCCGGTCTCCAGCGGGATATCTTTACAGTCATTGTCGATGTGGGCTTCGATGCGGTTTTCCACCTCATCGGGCAGCTTATACCCGCTGCCCGCGAAAATTTTGATGCCGTTGAACTCCATCGGGTTATGGGACGCGGAGATCACGATGCCTGCATCTGCCTTATACTTGCACACCAGGTACGCCACGGCAGGTGTAGGCAGCACGCCCAGGCTCTCCACATCTGCGCCCACGCTGCACAGGCCCGCAGTCAGCGCGGCCTCCAGCATATCGCCGGACTGGCGGGTATCCTTCCCGATCAGGATACGCGGGCGGCGGCCTGTATTATCGCTGAGCACTGCAGCCGCGCCGCGGCCGATCTTCATCGCCAGCTCACAGGTGAGGTCTGCGCCCGCAATACCGCGGACGCCGTCGGTTCCAAAATATTTACCCATAGTATTGCCTCATTTCTTGATAATGTTTTGTATCGTTTTATGGTGATATACACCGGTTT
>CAZYAX010000090.1:0-6194 GCA_964646195.1 uncultured Faecalibacterium sp.
ATAGATTTCAGACCGTTTTGAAGAAAAGCACAAGCAGCTGGTTGAAGAAGGCGATGGGCTTGAAGAAAATAGTCCTGTTGCATGATACTTCAACTCCTTTATCGTTACCGTATCATACTTTTTCTACTTTGGCTATGCCTCCTGCTTTTTTCATGCGTAGGCCGTGGCAACCAAACGTCCCAACCTTGCACCGCCGTGCAGAACATGCTATACTGGAATCGGACGCTGCGGCGCGCGCCGTGGCGGGAAAGCGAGGTAGAACAAGGATGTTGAAACGCTGGCGGGCGAGATCGCCCATAACGTTTTGTATTGGGGCGGAGGTTCTCTTTTTGGGGCTGATGTTCCTGGGAGGGCTGGTGGTCTCGCTGGCCGCGTATGCCGGACTGCTGGGACCGCTGGGGGAGGATGAATATTTCCCCATGCTGCTCACTGAGATCGTCGGCGCAGCGGCCGCAGCCTTTTTGATGGCCCGCACCGGACGGCTGTATGTGCTGCGGCGCAGGGGCTGCGGCTTTTTGGACGGGCTGCTGGTGGGAATGTACCCGGTGGTGCTCATTAGCTTTTCGCTGGCGTCGTCACTGCTGTTGGAAGTGCCCGGCGAGCTGCGCGCGGCCTGGAAAATCGCGGCGTTTTTCGCCACCATGATCCTGGTGGGCGTGGCGGAGGAATGGCTCTTCCGCGGGGTGATCGCCCAGACTCTGCTGGAACGGTTCGGCACCAGCCGCGCCGGCGTGTGGAAAGCGGTGGTGCTTTCCGGCGTGCTGTTTGGCGGGGCGCACCTCACCAACCTGATGGGAAGCGAGCCGCTGGGCGTGCTGGTGCAGTGCGCCACGGCGGGCGTACTGGGTATGCTACTGGCGGCGGTGTACTTCCGCACCGGCAACATCTGGGTGACGGTGTTCATTCACGCCTATATGGACGTGGCCGGGCTGCTGGTAAGTGGACTTTACGGTACGCAGAGCTTCAGCGGCACGGTCAGTTCGTATGACGCCACCAACCTGCTGGCCTGCCTGGTGTACATCATCCCTACGGCGGTGCTGCTGCGCAAGAAAAAGCTGCCGGAGGTGCAGCTGTATTTTGAAGCGGACTGCGCCCGGTCGGACGATGCGCCGCATCCGCAGGCCGAAGAAGAAGCAGAATAATGGATGCGGCCAAGCAATAAACCGGCAGGAGATTGGCCGCAGCTGCCCGCATCCCGGAATGGGCGGCTTACACTCTCCGGTTTCTATTCGTCAGGCCAGAGGTTTGTCCAGCAGGAGACCTTTTAACTCCTGCTATCCGGCTTTCTTCAGATTCCACCTCACGGTGGACACCCTTGCCTTTGACTAACCCTTCCCACTGCCGGGCGAGTTGTGGTCTTTCACCCCTTAGAACGTGCGCTCACCGGGCGCACAACAAAAAAGCCCGCCCTGAAACGCATTCGGGGCGGGCGCTTTGTATGTAGCTGAAAAAATGGATCAGGCAGCGGTGGGCCCGCTGGCGGTGAAGAAGACGAAGAAGGTGTCGCCGGTGCTCTCATCGCTGAAATATTCCATGTAGGAGATGGAGAGGTCGTACATACCGGCGGGGATCTCAAACACCAGCAGGCCGGTCTTGGATTCGTTTATGCCCAGGGTGTAGATGCCGGGCAGTTGCTCCGCGCTCACGGTCTCCAGCTCTGCGCCGGTCTCCATATCGTAGGTAATGGGCACACTGAAGCCCTCCTCATCGCCCCACTGGGCCTGGAAGTCGGTGTCGTACATCTCAATGCTCTGGCGGCCCGTGTTTTTGACGGTAACCTCGGCCACCAGCAGGGCATTGCCCTCGGCGGGGGTGTAGCCCTCGTAGCTGTCGCAGACGTATGCGCTGTTGACGCTGTAATTGAAGAAATAGGTCTGCATGACGTCGCCCATACGGCCCTCGGCGTAGCCGTCCACTGCCGTGATGGTATCGGAGGCCGGTTGCTGCTGCTCCTGCTGGGAGGAACCGGGCAGGCTGCGGCTGTCGCTGCTGGAGCTGCCGGAGCTGCCGGCGCCGCAGGCGGTGAGGGCAACGGCTAAAACGCCGGCTAAAAGGGCACATGCTAACTTTTTCATGGTAGAGGATCCTTTCCTTTTTTCTGTTCTTGATGATAGTTGCGAAAATCCGCTCCAAGCGGAAAATTCCCATATTCTTTTTATTGTAACCCTTTCAGCGAAACCTGAAAGGCATAAATGTAAAAATCATATGCCGCAAATAAATGCCGGCACGAGGCGGGCCACGCATGTTTTGCCGTTACCGGTAATCAATGGGCAGGGTAGGCAGGCCGTTCAACTCCAGCCCGGCGGTGTTGCCGGAGAGGAACTCGTAGTAGCCCTGCGCGGCGATCATGGCGCCATTGTCACCGCAATATTTGAGCTCAGGCAGGCAGACCCGTGCGCCCAGCTTCTGCGCGCCGTCGTTGACGAGCTGGCGCAGCCGGCCGTTGGCGGCCACGCCGCCGGCCAGACACACCTGCTTTGCACCGGTATCGGCGGCGGCCAGCAGCAGCTTTTCGGCCAGAATACCCGCGATGCGCTCCTGGAAACTGGCGGCCAGGTCCGGCACGCTGACCTCCCGGCCCTTCATCTGGGCGGTGTTCACCTCGTTGAGCACGGCGGTTTTCAGGCCGGAAAAGCTCACGTTGTATTTGCCCTCCACATGGGGCACCGGCAGGCGGTAGGCCTTGGGGTCGCCGGTTTTGGCGGCGGCGGCAACGCTGGGGCCGCCGGGGTAGGGCAGGCCCAGCATGCGCGCCACCTTGTCGAAGGCCTCGCCGGCGGCGTCGTCCACAGTATGGCCCAGCACACGGTAGCGGGTGTAGTCCAGTACCTCCACGATGTGGCTGTGGCCGCCGGAGGCCACCAGGCACAAAAATGGGGGCTCAAGGCCCGGATGGGTGAGGTAGAGCGCAGCGATGTGGCCGCGCAGATGGTGCACCGGCACCAGCGGCTTGCCGGTGCTGTATGCCAGCCCCTTGGCAAAGTTGACCCCCACCAGCACCGCGCCGATGAGGCCGGGCGCAAAGCTGACGGCCACGGCGTCGATACCGCTGGCGGTGAGGCCGGCGTCCAGCAGGGCCTTGCTCACCGTGGCGCTGATGTACTCGCAGTGGCGGCGGCTGGCGATCTCCGGCACGACGCCGCCGTACAGAGCCTGCTCCCGCACGCTGGTGGCAATGACATTGGAGCGCACGACACGGCCATCCTCCACAATGGCTGCGGCGGTCTCGTCGCAGGTGGATTCGATTCCCAGGATATACATAGTTGTATCTTACCTTTACGTTATTTACCGCCTTCTTGAAAAAAGCGGCACAAAGAGCTTTTTACAGGCCAGCGCACTTTGCACGCTGCCGCTTAGAGTGGTTTTTCACCGAAGCCTTGGCTGGAACCCCGGTTCCCCTTAGTGCGCCAAAAGCCAGTTCTTCCCGATGCCGACCTCGGTTTCCAGCGGCACAGCGTACCGGACGCAGCCCTCCATCTCCTCCTTGAGGATGCGGGCGGCCTGCTGGGCCTCGGCCTCGGGGGCTTCCACGATCAGCTCGTCGTGGACGGTGAGGATGAGCCGGCTTTGGAGATTTTCGTCCCGGAGCCTGCGCCACACGCGCACCATGGCCAGCTTGATCACATCGGCGGCGGTGCCTTGGATGGGCGTGTTGCGCGCCATGCGCTCGCCGCTGGACCGGATGTTGAAGTTGCTGCTGGAAAGCTCCGGCAGCGCGCGGCGGCGGCCAAACAAGGTGCTGACGTAGCCATTCGCCTTGGCGTCTGCGATGGTCTTTTCCATATACCCGCTCACTTTGGGGAAGGCCGCCAGATAGCTCTGCAAAAAGGCGTCGGCCTCTTTGACCGTGACCCCAATGTCCTTGGAAAGGCTGAACGCGCCCTTGCCGTACATGATACCGAAGTTGATCGCCTTGGCCGAGGAGCGCAGCTGCGGCGTAACCTGCCCGATGGGCAGACCGTAGATCTTGGCCGCCGTGCTGCGGTGGATGTCCTCGCCGGAGCGGAATGCCTCCTGCATATGCTCGTCGCCCGTGATGTGGGCCAGGATGCGCAGCTCGATCTGGCTGTAATCGGCGTCCACCAGCACGCAGCCGGGCTTGGCGATGAAATAGGCGCGCATCTGGCTGCCCAGCTCGGTGCGGATGGGGATGTTTTGCAGGTTGGGGTTATCGGACGAGAGCCGCCCGGTGCGGGCCTCGGTCTGGTTAAAGGTGGAGTGGATGCGCCCGTCCGGCCCGATCACCTTGAGCAGCCCGTCCACATAGGTGGAGCTGAGCTTTTGGTAGATGCGGTACTGGAGGATGTCCTCCACTACGGGATACTCGTAACGCAGGGCTTCCAGCGTTTCGGCGTCGGTGGACCAGCCGCGCTGGGTCTTTTTGCCGTGGGGCAGGCCCAGTTTGTCGAAGAGCGCCTCGCCCAGCTGCTTGGGGCTGTTGAGGTTGAACTCGAACCCCACCTGCTCGTAGATGCGTTTGAGGTAGCGTTCCAGCTCGGCGCGCATCCGCACGCCGAATTGTTCGATGCCCTCCCGGTCCACCAGTATGCCCAGACGGGTCATGTCGGCCAGAACCTGCGCCAGAGGGAACTCGATTTCGTTGTAGAGCGTGTCCTCGCCCTTGGCTGTGATCTCCGCTTTGAGCAGGGCGAACAGGCTGTCCAGCTTGCCGGCCTCCGGCCAGCCTGCGCATTGGAACGCGGCCTTGGCATGGTAGGCGGTCTCCAGCGCGGCGACCTGGTAGCGGGAGGCGGAGGCATCCAGAAGGTAGGCGGCCAGCTTCCCATCCCACACGATGCTGGAGCCCCAGCCGCCGGCGGCCATGGCACGGGCGTACAGCGGCGCAGAGTCGAACACCTCCAGCGTGACGGCGGGGTCGTCCAGCAGGCGGAGGAGCGCAGCGTCGTCCAGCGGGTGGACGGCCTGCCCCTGCACGGCGTACCAGTGCTCCGGCTGGGTGACGACGTTTTTGGTACCCTTTTTCTCCACCACGGCGGGGCGGGCCGCCAGCAGGTAGCGGCCTGCCGGAGCGTCTGGCAGCGGGGTGGGCTCTACGGAGGGCAGCGGAGGCTGCTCCTTGCCGGCAGAGGCGGTGGCGTCGATGCCTGCCAGGCCCAGGCGCGGGATGAGTGTGTTGATCTCCAGATCCTGCAGCAGGCGCACGGCGGCGGCCTTGTCGCCCTGGGTGGGGCGGTATGCGCCCTCGGCAGTGTCGATGGGCGCGTCGGTGCGGATGGTGCCCAGCGTGCGGCTCAGCTCGGCCATTTCCCGGTCGTGCAGCAGCTTTTCGCGCTGCTTGGGCTTGATGGTTTTGTCATTGATGTTCTCGTATACGCCCGCCAAGCTGCCGAACTTTTGCACGAGGGCGAGAGCGGTCTTTTCGCCGATGCCCTTCACACCGGGGATATTGTCGGAGGCGTCGCCCATCAGGCTCTTCACCTCGATGAGCTGCTTGGGCGCGACGCCGTATTTTTCCTCTACGGCGGCGGGGTCCATCACCAGAGTCTGACTGCGGCCCATGACCGTGGAGGCCAGCAGCACCGTGGTGGACTCGCTCACGAGCTGGAGGCTGTCCCGGTCGCCTGTGGCGAGGAAGCAGTCGTCCCGCCGCGCCTCGCAGGCGGCGGCCAGCGTGCCCAGGATGTCGTCCGCCTCCCAGCCCTCGGCGGTCACCTGCTTATAGCCCAGATCGGCCAGAAGCTCCTTGAGCAGGGGCATTTGCTGGGCCAGCTCCTCTGGCATGCCGTGCCGGGTGGCCTTGTAGCCGTCGTACATTTTGTGGCGGAAGGTGGGTGCGGGCAGATCGAACGCCACGGCCACCTCGTCCGGCTCGCACTCCTTGAGCAGCGCCAGCAGGATATTCATAAAGCCGAAGATGGCGTTGGTGTAGCGGCCGTCCTTGGTGGTCAGCAGCTTAATGCCAAAAAAGGCACGGTTGGCGATGCTGTTGCCGTCGATGACCAGTAAACGCATGAAAGGAAACCTCCTGTAAACGGTGATAGAATCTCAGTTCCTTCCCAGTATAGCACAAATCAGAGAAAGCGGAAAGCGCCCGGCGAAAATAAAACATGCTTATCGGGATAAAACAGCAAACCGAAAAAAGATTGATCCTCATCTGTTTTCGTTCGCAAAACAGGGTTCTGGCGAAGAATCGGCCTGTTCATTCGCACACTTTTGTGCGCCATAATCCGAAT
>CAZYAX010000091.1:0-6188 GCA_964646195.1 uncultured Faecalibacterium sp.
CCGGCAAGATGCGTGCCAAGCCCGAAGGGCGTGATTTGTTCAGAGGTTCCCAAGGTTGAAAAGCTGCGCCAAACCGGCCGCAAGGCCGGAAAAGCGATGGCCGTAGGAAGAAAAGCCAAGGCTGTTGCAAAATGGCCCTTTCCAAAATAGTGCGCAAAAACCGGCTCTCAGAGGAAGCGAAAACAGCTTCTTTTGGGGGCCGGATTCTTTTTGTTGCTCTTGATTTTTTGTGCAGGAAGCTATTGCAGCTTCATTTTACAACAGCTCCTTTGCGCCGGTTTGAGCATGAAATTGTATAAAGTGTGCAGAAAAATTATTTCATGGGCAGAAAGGTTGTAAAATTAGCGAATTGCAGTAAAAAGTGCGGAGCTTTATAATAAATAAATACAAGCGTACCATGGGAAAGGGGCGCTTGCAGCAACACGAAGCTGAATTTTATAGATCATGCAATGATCCAGGAGGTTATACGAATATGAAAAAGTTGATTTCCCGCCGTCAGTTCATGGCGGCTGCCGGCCTGACGGTTGCGGCTGCGGCCTTGACTGCCTGCGGCGGCTCCAGTTCCAGCAGCACCGCTGCATCCACCGCGTCTACCGCATCCACCGCTCCCGCTGAGTCCGGTGCGGCGGCATCCGGCGAGGGCACCATTACCATCGGCGTGATGGGCCCGCTGTCCGGTGAGGTGTCCGTCTACGGCCTGGCCGTCGTCAACGGCGCGATGCTGTACCTGGACAAGGTCAACGCCGAGGGCGGTATCAACGGCAAGCAGCTCAATGTCATCAAGCTGGATGAGAAGGGCGACGCTTCCGAGGCTGTGAACTGCTTCAACCGTATGCTGGACGAGGGCATCGTCGGCCTGATCGGCGACGTCACCACCACCCCGACCGAGGCCGTCGTGGCCGAGAGCCAGGACTACAATATGCCCATGGTGACGGCTTCCGCCACCGCCGAGGCTGTTACATATGACGCCGAGACCGACACCGTCTACACCAACGTGTTCCGCTCCACCTTCATCGACCCGTTCCAGGGCGTCAAGATGGCGGACTACGCCATCAAGGAGATGGGCGTGACCAAGGCCGCCATCCTGTACCAGACCGGCAACGACTACAGCGAGGGCCTGTACGAGAACTTTGAGGCCGAGTTTATCGCGCTGGGCGGCGAGGTCGTGGACGTGGAGGCATATGCCGCCGGCGACGTGGACTTCAACGCGCAGCTCACCAGCATTGCCGCGGCCGGCCCGGACGTGGTGTGGTGCCCCAACTACTACGAGGACGTGGGCCAGATCCTGACCCAGGCCCGTGCGCAGGGCATCACGGTGCCCTTCATCGGCGGCGACGGCTGGGACGGCGTTAAGAGCTATGCCTCTGCGGCCGATCTGGCGGGCTGCTTCTTCTGTGCCAACTACGCGGCCGGCGCCAGCGAGGAGTTCGAGAGCGCTTACAAGGCGGAGTATGGCGAGGAGTACCCCAACGGCTTCGCGCCCCTGGGCTACGATGCGGCCATCACGCTGTGCGTGGGCCTCAAGGCTGCCGAGGACGCCGGTGTGGACGCCGTGGCGGACCCCGACGCTTACAAGCAGGCTGTGATCGACGCCATCAAGAACGCGGAGATCGTGGGCGTTACCGGTACCTTTACCTTTGACGAGCACAACAACCCGGTCAAGACCGCCTCCATCATCACCTTTGAGGATGGCGAGCCCACGCTGGTTGAGCAGTTCTAAGCTATAAAGGCCGAAGGGATCAGCTCCCTGCAAAGCGGGGCGAACGATCGGAATAGTTTGTGTGCGGAGGCTGCAAGGGACAAAGCTGTCCCACGGTGTGCGGCCTCCGCTTACTTTTCCGGCACAAAGGCGAAGGAACCTCTGCCCAAGCGCGGCTGGCGTCTCGCTTACCGGCCTGCATGGCGGATCGGGGACGGAGGCTCCCAAAGAAAGGGGAATTTTGCAAATGACCGTTTTTATCAACCAGCTGATCAACGGCCTGCAGCTGGGCAGCATCTATGCGCTGATCGCGCTGGGCTACAGCATGGTCTACGGCATCATCCTGCTGCTGAACTTTGCGCACGGCGATATCATCATGGTGGGCGCGTACATGTCCTGGTTTATTATGAGCCAGCTTGACCTGGGGCCTGTGGCGGCCGTGTGTGCATCCATTGTGAGCTGTACGCTGCTGGGCGTGGTGATCGAAAAGATCGCCTACACGCCGCTGCGCAGCGCGCCGCGCATCTCGCTGCTCATCACGGCCATCGGCGTGTCGTTCTTTTTGGAATACTCGGCTGAGCTGATCCTGGGCTCGGGCGCCAAGGTGGTGCCGTCTTACTTTACAAGCCGCAGCTTTGCGCTGGGCGGCGTTTCTGTCAGCCTCAACGCGCTGATCACGCTGGTGGTCATGGTGCTTTCCATGATCGGGCTCACACTTCTGGTGCAGAAGTCCAAGCTGGGCAAGGCCATGCGCGCCGTGTCGGAGGATATGGGCGCGGCGCAGCTCATGGGCATCAACGTCAACGCGACGATCTCCTTTACCTTTGCGGTGGGCTCGGCGCTGGCGGGCATCGGCGCGGTGCTGTACTGCTGCTCCTACCCGCAGGCCACGCCCACCATGGGCAGCATGCTGGGCCTCAAGGCGTTTATTGCGGCGGTGCTGGGCGGCATCGGCTCCATCCCGGGCGCGATGATCGGCGGCCTGGCCATCGGCGTGTGCGAGTGCCTGGTTTCGGCCGTGGGCCTCTCGGTGTGGAAGGACGCCGCCGTGTTTGTGATCCTGATCGTTGTGCTGCTGGTAAAGCCCACGGGCTTTATGGGCCGCAAGATCCAGGAAAAGGTGTAAGGAGGCGCCGGATATGGAAAAGAACAAATTGATCCGCAAGCGCATCCCCATGCCGCTGCGCTATCTCATCAACGTGGTGCTGCTGCTGGCGCTGTTCGGCGTCATCAGCTTTTTGGTCAACGGCGTGCTCACCACCTACTATGTCAAGGTGCTCACGCTGGTGGGCATCAACGTGATCTTGGCCGTGTCGCTCAACGTAGCCACCGGCTATCTGGGCCAGCTGCCGCTGGGCCACGCGGGCTTTATGGCCGTGGGCGCGTACACCTGCGCGCTGTTCACCAAGTACACCAAGGACATGATGCCGGAGGGGCTCAGCTTTGCGGCGGGCCTCGCGCTGGCCGGCGTTGTGGCTGGCGTGTTCGGCATCCTGATCGGCATCCCGGCGCTGCGCCTCACCGGCGACTATCTGGCCATCCTGACGCTGGGCTTCGGAGAGATCATCCGCATTGTGCTCAACAACATCGACGGCGTGCTGGGCTTTAAGCTGTTCTACGGCGCGGCAGGCCTGAAAAATATCCCCAAATACACCGATTACAGCAGTGTGTTCCTATGCGTGGCCATCACCTGCTTTGTGATCCACGCGGTGATGAAGAGCCGCCACGGCCGGGCCATCCTCTCCATCCGCGACAACGAGATCGCTGCGGAGTCCTGCGGCATCGAGACCACCTATTATAAGGTGATGGGCTTCACGCTCAGCGCGTTCTTTGCGGGCGTGGCTGGCGGGCTGTACGCGGGCTATCTGGGCGTTTTGTCCCCGTCCAACTTCGGCTTTATGAAGTCCATCGAGATCCTGGTCATGGTGGTGCTGGGCGGCATGGGCTCCATGCTGGGCTCTGTGGTCTCCGCCACGGTGCTCACCATCCTGCCCGAGGCGCTGCGCCAGTTTGCGGACTACCGCATGGTGGTGTACTCGCTGGTGCTCATCCTGATGATGATCTTCAAGCCCGGCGGCCTGCTGGGCAGCTACGATTTCTCCATGACCCGCACGGTGGAGCATATCATCAATCTGGATTTTGTCCGCTGGTTCAAAGAGCGCAAGGCGAACAAACAGGGCGAAAAGGAGGCGGACGGCAATGGCTGACAAGGAACTGTTCAGTATCCCCAGCGGCGGCTTTTTGACCGAGCGCGATAAGGACCAAAAGCCCATTTTGGACGTGCGCGCGCTGGGCATCGACTTTGGCGGCCTGACTGCCGTGGACGACTTTAACCTGATGATCGGCCGCCACGAGATCACCGGACTCATCGGCCCCAACGGCGCAGGTAAGACCACCGTGTTCAACCTGCTCACCAACGTCTACCAGCCCACCCGCGGCTCCATCCTGCTGGACGGTATGCCCACGGCGGGCAAGAGCGTGAGCGAGGTGAACCGGATGGGCATCGCCCGTACCTTCCAAAACATCCGCCTGTTCAAGGACATGAGCGTGATCGACAACGTGAAGGTGGGCCTGCACCACTCGCAGAAATACCACATGGCCTCCGCCATTTTGCGCCTGCCCGACTACTGGAAGCAGGAAAAGCAGGCCAGCCGCGAGGCGATGGGGCTGCTGGCCATCTTCCACATGGAGTGCCTGGCCGACACGCGGGCGGGCAGCCTGCCCTATGGTGCGCAGCGCCGGCTGGAGATCATCCGTGCGCTGGCCACCAAGCCCAAGCTCCTGCTGCTGGACGAGCCGGCTGCCGGCATGAACCCCAGCGAGACCACCGAGCTGATGCAGACCATCGGCGAGATCCGGGATAAATTTGGCATCGCCATCATGCTGATCGAGCACGACATGAGCCTGGTGATGGGCATCTGCGAGGGCATTGCGGTGCTCAACTTCGGCCGCATCATCGCCAAGGGCACGCCGGAGCAGATCCGCAACAACCCGCAGGTCATCGAGGCCTATCTGGGCAAGAAGGAGGGCTGAGTGCATGGCAGACACGATTCTAAAGGTGGACAACATCAACGTCTACTACGGCAACATCCACGCCGTGCATGACATCTCCTTCCACGTGGACGAGGGAGAGATCGTCACCCTGATCGGCGCCAACGGCGCGGGCAAGAGCACCAACCTGAAAACCGTTTCGGGCCTGCTGCGCTCCAAGACCGGCGACATCCAGTTCCAAGGCAAGAGCATCAAGACCATGGCCGCGCACAAGATCGTGGCCGCAGGTCTGGCCCATGTGCCGGAGGGGCGGCGCGTGTTTTTGCGCATGACGGTGGAGGAAAACCTCGAGATGGGCGGCTACACCCAGCCTGCCTCCACGCTGGGCCCCAATAAAGAAAAGGTATTTGCGCTGTTTCCGCGGCTCAAGGAGCGCCGCCGTCAGGTGGCAGGCACCCTTTCGGGCGGCGAGCAGCAGATGCTGGCCATGGGCCGTGCGCTGATGAGCGGCGCCACCATGATGATGCTGGACGAGCCCTCGATGGGCCTTTCGCCGCTGCTGGTGCAGGAGATCTTTGAGATCATCAACGACCTGAACCAGCAGGGCATGACCATTTTGCTGGTGGAACAGAACGCGCAGATGGCGCTGAGCGTGGCCCACCGCGGTTATGTGCTGGAGACCGGCCGCATCGTGATGGAGGGCACCGGCGCAGAGCTTTTGCACAACGAGCGCGTACAGAGCGCGTACCTCGGCGGCTGAGGCACCGGCATACACGGCCGCGCCGCAAAGCCGGTAGAATCCCCATGCAACAGGGCAGATTGTAATGGGTCTGCGTCTGCCTGCGGGGTGGGCCTGCCTGTGGATGCGCCTGCGCATAAAAGAAAAGACCCGAAGCGCTTACCCGCTCGGACGAGGGGGAGACGCTTCGGGTATTTTGTGCCTTAATAAACGCGCAGGAAAAGGCAATTGCTCCAGGCAAAAGCAAAAGCCTCCGGATTACAGGTTCAATTTGTAAGCGGTGCCCCAGGCTTCCATCGCTGCGAGGATGGGGCGCATGGATTCTCCCAGACCGGTTAGGGCGTACTCCACCCTGGGCGGGACCTCTGGGTAGACCGTGCGGAGGATGAGGCCGTCCGCCTCCATGGAACGCAGGCTGTCGGTCAGCACCTTTTGGCTGATGCCGTCCAGGTCGCGTTTCAGCTCGTTGAACCGCCAGGGCCGCGCCAGCAGGTTGCGCAGGATGAGGAGCTTCCATTTGCTCCCGATCAGCGAAACGGTGGTGGCCACCGGGCAGGCGGGCATTTCTTCTTTTGTGCGCATAGCGGTGCCTCCTGTTGGGGTCAAAAATCGGATGCCGTACCCAAATTATAGTGCAGTCCTCCGGTTTTTGCAAGAGGCAAGAGGCAGGTTACCCGGCAGTGGTGACCGTCAGGTTTTTAAAAAAGCCCTCGGTGCCGATATCGACGAAAAAGCCCACCGCGCCACTGGCCTTTGCGC
>CAZYAX010000092.1:0-6181 GCA_964646195.1 uncultured Faecalibacterium sp.
CCGAGACCATGAGCGTGGAGCGCCGCCAGCTGATGAAGGCTTACGGCGCAGAGCTGGTGCTGACCGAGGGCGCCAAGGGCATGAAGGGCGCCATCGCCAAGGCGGATGAGCTTGCCGGGGAGATCCCGGGCGCGTTTATCCCCGGCCAGTTCGTCAACCCGGCCAACCCTGCGGTGCACAAGGCGACCACCGGCCCGGAGATCTGGCAGGATACCGACGGCAAGGTGGATATTGTCGTGGCTGGCGTGGGCACCGGCGGCACGGTGACTGGCATCGGTGAGTACCTCAAGGAGAAAAACCCCGCCGTACAGGTGGTGGCGGTGGAGCCGGCCTCCTCTCCGGTGCTGAGCAAGGGCACTGCGGGCGCGCACAAGATCCAGGGCATCGGCGCGGGCTTTGTGCCCCAGGTGCTGAACACCAAGATCTACGATGAGATCATCGCCGTGGAGAACGATGATGCCTTTGCCATCGGCAAGCTGGTGGGCCGCAAGGAGGGCGTGCTGGTGGGCATTTCGTCCGGCGCCGCGCTGTGGGCCGCCATCCAGCTGGCCAAGCGCCCCGAAAACAAGGGCAAGACCATCGTGACGGTGCTGCCGGATACCGGCGACCGCTATCTTTCCACCCCATTGTTTGCGGACTGATAAAAGGCTGTGGATGGGCCGCTGTGCAGGGTTGTACAGCGGCCTGTTTTTGTGATACAATAAAAAAACCAAAAGAAAAGGAGCGGACATTTTATGATTCCTACACCGCAGGAGGCATATGATTATCTGTGCGAATACAATGAGGGCGAGTTCCACCGCAAGCATGGCCTGATCGTGGGCGACGTGCTGCGCTGGTACGCCGTGCAGCTGGGCTACGGCGAGCAGGCCGGCTTCTGGCAGGCCGTGGGCATCCTGCACGATCTGGATTTTGAGCGCTGGCCGGAGCAGCATTGCACCAAGGAGCAGGAGCTGATGCGGGAGCGCGGCATCGACGAGCGCATCATCCACGCAGCGGCCAGCCATGGCTACGGCCTGACCGTGGATATAAAGCCCGAACATGAGATGGAAAAGGTGCTGTACGCGGTGGATGAGCTGACCGGCCTCATCGGCGCGGCGGCGGCCATGCTGCCCTCCAGGAGCGTGCAGGATCTGGAGGTCAAATCGCTGAAAAAGAAGTTCAAGAATAAAAAGTTTGCCGCGGGCTGCTCCCGCGAAGTGATCGAGCAGGGCGCGCAGATGCTGGGCTGGGAGCTGGACGAGCTGTTTAGCCGCACCATCGAGGCCATGCGCGCCAGCGAACACGTGGACTGAGCGCGATGAAGGAGCAATTTGCGAGAACCGGGCTGCTGCTGGGCGAGGCCGGCATGGAGCGGCTGCAAAACGCGCGAGTGGCCGTGTTCGGCGTGGGCGGTGTGGGCGGCTATGTGGTCGAGGCGCTGGCCCGCAGCGGCGTGGGCGCGCTGGATCTGATCGACAACGACACGGTGGCCCTCTCCAACCTGAACCGGCAGATCATCGCGACTTTGCGCACGGTGGGCCAGTATAAGGTGGATGTGGCTGCGCAGCGCATCCGGGATATCAACCCGGATTGTGTGGTGCGCGCCTGGCGTACCTTTTATACGCCGGAAACGGCAGGACAGTTCGATTTTTCTCTGTATGACTATGTAGTGGACGCCATCGATACCGTGACCGGCAAGATCGCGCTGGTGCTGCAGGCGCAGGCCGCCGGAGTGCCGGTCATCAGCTCTATGGGCGCGGGCAACAAGCTGGACCCCACCCGCTTTGAGGTGACGGACATCTACAAGACCTCGGTGTGCCCGCTGGCCAAGGTGATGCGCCGGGAGCTCAAGCGGCGGGGCGTCAAGTCGCTCAAGGTGGTGTATTCGCAGGAGCCGCCGCGCCCGCCGCAGGCTGCCTCCGGCGAGAGCGCCGGGCCGGGCCGGCGCAGCGTGCCGGGCAGCAACGCCTTTGTGCCCCCGGCCGTGGGGCTGATTTTGGCGGGCGAGGTCATCCGGGAGCTGGCCGGCTGCCCGCTGGACTGAGAGGAGACGCGCGATGCGCCCAGCACCGTGTGGATGCTGTGCGGCCCGGCGGATCGGGCTGTCTTTGCCCGTGTGCGGCGGCCGGGATGTGCGCCGGTGGTTTCGCCGAAGACAGCGCGCCGGAGAATGCGCAGAGGACAAAAAAGCCCGCGTCCCACAAGGGGAACGCAGGCTGGAAATTATGAAAAAGGCAGCGCTCAAAAAGACGGCGCTTACAGATCCAGATAATTGCGGACCAGGGCCTGAAGCAAATCGTCCCGGTCGATCCGGCGGATCAGCGCGCGGGCGTTGTTGTGGGTGGTGATATAGGTGGGATCTTCCGAGAGGATATATCCCACCAGCTGGTTCACCGGGTTGTAGCCCTTCTCTTTTAACGCAGTGTACACTTGCTGAATGATTTCGCGAATCTGATGATCCTTTTCATCGTGGATCGAAAAAATAGCAGTAGGCTCTCCCACGCTATACACCCCCTTTAATAAACTATATCCTATTCTACACGAAGAAAGAAAAAACTTCAAGCATTCAAAGTACAATTTTGGCTGGAACTTGAAAAAAATAATGGATAGCCCGCCGTTTTGCAGCAAGCGCGGCGGGCGCGGAAGGCGGCGGCACATGATATACGGCATCGGGTGCGACCTGTGCGAGATTGCCCGGCTGGAGAAAAGCCTGGCCGGCGCACATGGCCCTACCTTTATAAAAAGGGTGTTTGGCGAAGCCGAGCGCACGGCGCTGGCGGCCTTGGGCGGCACGCACCGCGCGGCCAGCGCCGCGGCAAACTTTGCCGCCAAGGAGGCGTTCGTCAAGGCGGCGGGCACCGGATTGGCTGGGCCCTTTGCGCTGTGCGAGATCGAGGCGGTGCGGCTGGCCTCGGGCGCACCGGCGTACCGGTTTGCGGGCGGCGCGGCGGCATGGATGAAGGAAAAAGGCCTCACGGCGCATCTCTCGCTGAGCCACGAGGGAGGCATGGCGATGGCGGTGTGCATCCTGGAACACGGGAACATCTGAACAGCCCCCGGCTGCACGCTTTGCTCGCCGGCCTGCGCGCCGGACCGAGGCGTGGATTCTGTGTATAACATCACGGTGGCCCTGCATAAAATGGAAAAGCACCCTTCTGTGCATACGGCCCGGCCTTTTGGGCCATACTCCCTTTGAAAACAGGGGGCTGCGAAACGGTGCGACCACATAGGCGGGCTGCCGGCGCGGTTCCCCCTATTACAGGGAGGGATAACCCGATGGAGGTACACAGAGGAGAAGTTTTTTACGCCGACCTTTCGCCGGTGGTGGGGTCGGAGCAGGGCGGTGTGCGCCCGGTGCTGATCGTGCAGAACGAGATCGGCAACCGTCACAGCCCGACGGTGATCGCAGCGGCCATTACATCCCGGCTGGACAAAACCCGTCTGCCGACGCACATCAACATCCGCGCGGTGGACACCGGCCTCGCCAAGGACAGCGTCGTGCTGCTGGAGCAGATCCGCACGCTGGATAAGCACCGCCTGCGCGAGCGCGCCGGCCAGATCACGGCCGAGGACCAGAAACGGGTGGATCAGGCGCTGGACATCAGCCTGGGGCTGACCTCGTACTGAGGAAAAGGAATCGAAACAACACGAGCCGCCGCGGAAGGGCGTGATCCATCCGCAGCGGATTTTTTTGGCGTTTTTTCAGGTTTTGGGGGGCTTTCTTTCGGCTTTCTTGGAAAGAAAGCCTGGCAAAGAATTTTTTTATTGTTCAGGAGATGCGGGCCGGCCAGCGGTTGAAAGCTGAACAAAGAGCATTTGCCGCTTTATGAATGCAAAGCCTGCATAACCGTTATAAAGCAGGACGAAAAACTTTTACCGTTCCATAAAAGGTCAAGGCCCGCACAGCGCCCGGTAGCAGCTGTCGAACGCGGCGAGAAAGCCCGCCAGCTCCTCCTCGGTGGTCAGATGGCTCAGGCTGATGCGCCAGCTTGCCAGCGCGTTGCGCGCGTCGCCGCTCACGGCCAGCACTGCACGGGAGGGCAGCCCGTCCGATGCGCAGGCCGACTTGACTGAGACGCACACGCCCCGCGCATCCAGCTCCCGCTGGAAGCGTGTGCCCTTGACGTCGCAAACGCTCAGATTCAGGATATGGGGCACCGCGCAGGCGGGGCTGTTGATGCGTACCCGCGGGTAGTTTGCGAGGGCGGCGCGCAAGGCATCGTTTAGCCTGCGTACATGAGCGGTGCGGGCGGGCAGCTGCTCCAGTGCGGCGCGCAGAGCCGGTTCGATGGAGGCGGCCAGCGCCAGCGCGGGCGTGCCGCTGCGGTAGGGCGTGGTACTGCCGCCGCCGTGCAGCTGCCGTTCCAGCGCAAGGCCGCGGCGCTTATAGAGCACGCCGCAGCCGTTCAGGCCGTAAAATTTGTGTGGCGCAAAGCTCACCGTATCCGCCAGGTGGAAGTCCACGGGAATTTTCCCGATGGCCTGGGTCGCATCCACATGCAGCCGACAGCCGGGAAAGCGGCGCACCAGCGCCGAAATATCGTCCAGCGGCTGCACCGTGCCCAGCTCGCTGTCCACTGCGCACACCGCCACGAGGGCCGTATCCGGCCGCAGCAGGCGTTGCAGGTGAGGCAGGTCGATCCGGCCGTCGGGGCACACCCGCGCTAAGCTGACCTCCCAGCCCTGCGCGTGCAGGGCGTTCAGGCTGGCGGCGACGGAGGAGTGCTCCAGCGGGGTGCTGACGATGTGCCGCCCCCTGCCCGCAGCGGCCTGGGCCAGCCCCTTGACCGCCAGATTGTTGGCCTCGGTTGCGCCGGAGGTGTAAATCAGCTCCGGCGGCTGTACGCCCAGCAGCGCAGCCAGTTGCCCGGTGACGTGCTCCATCTCCGCGCGCACCGCGCGCCCTGCGCTGTGGGTGGAGTTTGCGTTGCCCACAAGGGCCGCTGCCTCGCAAAAGCGGGCCAGCGCCTCCGGGCAGGCGGGAGTGTCCGCACAGTAATCCAGATAGATCACGCACCGGCCCCCTCTCCGCCGGCGGAGCAAATGACCCCGCCGCCCACAACCAGCTCGCCCTGGTACAGCACCACGGCCTGACCGGGCGTTACGGCGCGCTGAGGCGCGTCAAATTCCAGCCGGATGCCGTCTGTCCCGTTCGGAAAAACAGTAGCGTTCTGCGCAGGCTGGTGGTAACGGGTGCGGGCCGCCACCCGCAGGGGGCCGTCCAGCGCGGGGATGGAGATCCAGTTCAGCTCCCTGGCGAACGCCGTGCGGGAGAGCAGCGCAGCCTCCGGCCCCACCGTGACGGTATTGGCCGCCATATCCTTGGCGCAGACGTATACCGGCGCGCCCAGGGCCAGGCCCAGCCCCTTGCGCTGGCCCAGCGTGTAGCGCAGCGCGCCCCGGTGCTGGCCCAGCACATGGCCGGCCGCGTCCAGAATATCGCCGGGCAGGCAGGGCCGGCCGGTGCAGCCCTCGATGAAAGCGGCATAGTCGCCGTCCGGTACAAAGCAGATATCCTGGCTGTCCCGTTTGTGGGCGTTGCAAAAGCCTTGCTGCCGGGCGATGGCACGCACCTCGTCCTTGCGCAGCGCGCCCAGCGGCAGGCGGATGCGGCTGAGCTGCTGCTGGGTCAGGTTGTACAGGACGTAGCTCTGGTCCTTGGCCTCGTCCAGCCCCTTTTTGAGCAGCCAGCGCCCGCTGGCTGGGCTGTAGTCCACACGGGCGTAGTGCCCGGTGACCACATAATCCATACCGTGCCCGAGGGCGTAGCGCTCCAGCGCGTCAAACTTGAGGTACTTGTTGCAGTCGATGCAGGGGTTAGGCGTGCCGCCCGCCTGGTAGACCCGGATGAATTTTTCAATGACTGCACGCTGAAAATCGGCGGTGAGATCCAGCACCCGATAGGGGATATCCAGTGCAAAGGCCACCTCGGCGGCGTCCTCGATATCCTGCTGGGAGCAGCAGGTGCGGAAGCTGCCCAGCCCGGCAGTTTCGTTTTGGATGAGGCGCATGGTGACGCCGGTGCAGTCGAAGCCGCAGCGCTGCATGAGATAGGCCGCGACCGAGCTATCGACCCCGCCGCTCATGGCGATGAGCGCGCGGCGGTGGGAGGAAGGCGTGTGATTCATAGGCGATGCCCCGCTTTTTGATTTAGGGAAGCTCTGAATAAATCTGGTATGCAGATTGCCGAGCGAGCCGTGCC
>CAZYAX010000093.1:0-6094 GCA_964646195.1 uncultured Faecalibacterium sp.
TTATCTGCAAGCCTTTTTCGTTTGTGCAGGTTGCTCATTCATGCGTAAGCCGTGCGTATTTCCCGTTTTACAGTTGACGCCGCAGCTTTTTATGTGTTACATTATTTACAGCATTTACAGCACTTTGAGAAAAACAGAAAGGCAAGGGCGATTTTATGGAACAGCAATATTGTCTATGCATTGATGTGGGCGGCACTTCGATCAAGTATGCATTGGCGGACAGCCAGCGCAACCTCACCGCACACGGCAAACTCCCCACCCCTTACGACGGCGTAGAGGTTTATCTTCATGCTCTGGAATCCATCTACCAAAAATTTGCCGGCCAAGTGTACGGCATTGCGCTTTCGGTGCCCGGCATCATCGACAGCTCCAAGGGCGTCTGCCTCACCTCGGGCGCGCTCCGTTATGCGGACGGGCTGGCCCTGGTGGACGAGCTGGAGCGGCGCTGCGGCGTGCCCGTTGCCATTATGAACGACGCCAAATGCGCCGCGCTGGCCGAGGCCACCTGGGGCGCGCTGGCCGGCTGCCGGGAGGGCATCGTCATCGTGCTGGGTACCGGCGTCGGCGGCGCGCTGATCAAGGACGGCGAGGTGCATATGGGCGCGCATTTTGCCGCGGGCGAGTTCAGCCCCATCCAACTCAGCCCCACCGGCTCCGGCTTTGAAAACATCTGGGGGGTTGCCAGCGGCAACGCTGCGCTGCGCCAGATGGCCGCCGAGGTGCGCGGCGTGGCTGCCGACTCCCTTACCGGCGAGGACATCTTCCGCTGGATCAACGAGGGCGACCCCGCCATGCAGGAGATGCTGGACCGGTTCACCGCTCCCATCGCCTGCATGATCGCCAACCTCCAGCTTATTTTTGACCCGGCGCTGTTCGCCATCGGCGGCGGCATCAGCCAGCAGCCCAAGCTGCTGGAATCCATCCAGAAAAACCTCGATCTTTACGGCGCGGCGCTGCAAAAGTTCGGCATGCCCACGGCAACGATCACAGCCTGCCACTATTTCAACGATGCAAACCTTTTGGGCGCGTACAGCAACTTTTTGCAGATGCAGAAAAAGCGGGGCCGCGCCGCGCCGGATCTGCTGATCTGACGCAAAGCACCGGGCCGCGCAAACTGCGCGGCCCGGTAAAAAGTTTTTTGCAAGGCTTCTTTACAAGAAAGCCGAAACCAGCTTCAGAACAGCCCCTCCGGCAGCCGCACATCCGCCTTGGGCACCCTTTCCCAGGAAAAATCCGCCACGAGGCTTTCCGGCGTGCGGGGCACGGGCTCCGGCTGCAAGCCGTACACATAGGCCAGCTTGCCCACGATCTGCGGCGCGGTGTATTTTGCGCGCAGGGTTTCGAGGCTTTGGCCGCCGTCCCGCTTGGACAGCCGCCGCCCGTCCTCTGCCAGCAGCAGCGGGCAGTGGGCAAAGCGCGGCGGCGTGAGCCCCAACAGCCGGTAAAGATACAACTGCCGCGCCGTGGACGACAAAAGATCCGCGCCGCGCACCACCTCGGTGACACCCATGCGGGCGTCGTCCACCACCACGGCCAGCTGGTAGGCGAACACACCGTCCGCCCGGCGCAGGTAAAAGTCGCCGCACTCCCGCAGCAGGTTTTCTCTGTGCGGGCCCATACAGCCGTCCTCAAAAGCGACCGTCTCATCCGGCACGCGCAGCCGCCAGGCCGGGGCCTTTTGGCGGCACTTTTCAGCCACCTCGTCCGGTGTCAGCGCCCGGCAGGTGCCGGGGTAGATCACATTGCCGTCCGCCGTGTGGGGCGCACTGGCCGCATGCAGCTGGGCGCGGGAGCAAAAGCATGGGTATACAAGGCCCTTATCCACCAGCTGATTATAACTTTTAGTATAAATTTCCGCACATTCGCTCTGGTAATAGGGGCCGTGGGAGCCGCCGCGGGAGCCGCCCTCGTCCCAGGTGAGGCCCAGCCAGGCCAGGTCCTCTTCCAGCAGGTCCGCGTAGCGGCGCGGGCAGCGTTCGGCGTCCAGATCCTCGATGCGCAGCACGATGCGCCCACCCTGCGCCCTGGCCGAAAGCCACGCCAGCAGGCTGCACGCCAGGTTGCCCAGGTGCAGCCGCCCGCTGGGGCTGGGCGCAAACCGCCCCACCACCGGGACCGGTGACCTCACAGCTCCAGCTTCCATACGCCATCCTCGGGCTGGAAGATGGGCGTGTTGTAATATTGCATGCAGGCGCGGGCCATATACGCTGCGTCGGCGCAGCTGGCCGTCTCGGTAGAGGAGTGCATCGCCAGCTGGCCCAGGCCGATATCCACCATGGGCATACCGATCTGGTGGCCCAGCAGGTTGCCCAGCGTGCCGCCGCCCTTGACGTCGGCGCGGTTGGCAAACAGCTGCACGGGCACGCCCGCTGCCTGGCACACGGCCGCAAAGGCCGCGCCCGTAAAGCCGCTGGTGGTGTAGCTCTGACGGGCATTTTGCTTGATCAGCACACCGCCGCCCATGCGCACCGGTTGGCACGGATCGCTTTTTTCGGGGTGATTAGGGTGGGTAGCGTGGCCGTTGTCCGCGCTGAGCAGCAGCGTATTGGTGCGGGCGCGCACGCTCTGCTCGCGGGTGAGGCCCATCGCCTCCTCGATGCGGGCCAGGGTATCTACCATCAGGGTGCCCTGCGCGCCCTGGCGGGTGGAACTGCCCACCTCCTCGTTGTCAAACATACACCAGATATCGCCGCGGCCTTCTTCCTCGCCGCGTGCGGCCAGAAAGCCGCACAGCGTGGTATAGGCGCATTCCAGATCGTCGATGCGGCCGGACATAAAATACTCGCCCTGCACGCCCACGCGCTCCGCCTTTTGGCGGGTACACAGCACGAGGTCGCTTGCCAGCACGTCCTCCGGCGTTACGCCGGCCTCTGCGGCCAGCACGGCGGCCAGGCTGCCGCCAGCCTCACCGCAGATGGGTTGGAGATCCACCTGGGGGTTATAGGCCATGCCGCTGTTCACGGTGCGGTCGTAATGGATGCACAGGTTGGGGATGCACAGCAGCGCGCGATCCGGCGCAACAAGACGGCTCTCCACACCGGAAGCCGTGCGCACCAGCAGGCGGCCCGCCACCGACAGCGGCCGGTCCAGCCAGGTGGACATGATCATACCGCCGTAGCCCTCGGTCTCGGCGCGGGCAAAGCCGCCGTCGCTGAAGTCCAGCTTTTTGACCCGCCAGGTGGGCGAATCGCCGTGACTCACCGCCGCGTGCCAGCCGGTGAGCGGCCCGCGGGGCATCCGCCAGGCCAGCACCGCCGAGCCGTTGCGGGTGGTGTAGTATTTGCCGCCCGGCGCAAGGCTCCACGCCGCGCTCTCCTCGCAGCGGCAATACCCCGCCGCCTCCAGCCGCCGCACAGCCTCGCGCGCCGAGTGGAACGGACTGACGCCGCCGTCCAGAAAGCAGAACATATCCTCTATTGAAAAAAACTCTTGCTGCTCCATAATTTTCGGTCTGCCTCCATACGTTTCAATTTCAGCGTCCCCATTATAGCTTTTATATGCTAAAAGGTCAACGTTCCGGGCAAGAAAATTTTCTCATCGATCCGGCTGGCTCTACACTCCGGTTTCTTCTGTCTCCTGCCTCACGGGCAGCATGAGATTGGGCACAAACAGGGTCCCTTCCTCTACTTCAATACTCATCGCGCCGCCGTACTGCTCCACCACATACTCCCCATTGTGCAGGCCGATGCCCTTAAAAGCCATCCGCCTTGCCAGGCTTCCCACTGTGAACCAGCTCCCGGATCGCCAGCATTTCCTTGGAGCGGTATTTGCTCACCGGAATGACAGGTCCGTTCCGCATCCTGTAAGTTTTCTCGTTTCTGCGATCCATTGTTTTCAAAAGGCCGCTGCAAACCGGTTGGTTGCAGCGGCCTTTTACTCGTGTGCCCATGCCGCAAAAAATTATTTTGCGCACTTTTCCATCCAATGCCTTGACTTTTGCGCACAAAAAGAATAACTTTTTAGTGGGAGATTCCGGCTTGATCCCGGCAAACGCCTTGGCCCGCCTGCCCCTGTCGCAGGCAGGGTATCGACCAGAAAGGAGTATTTCCATGATCTTACATTCTGCTTCTTTGCGCCGCACTGCGCGCATTATCTGCATAGCTGCCGCATTCAGCCTGCTGATCGGCTGCACGCCCGCTTCCCCTTCCTCCTCCAACAAGGCCTCCGTCTCCGGCGCTCTGACGCAGCCAGACAACGATTCTGTCCTTGTGATGGGCGGCAGCCAAACCGGCTCTGAGCCCTCCGGAGAGGAGAACGCCCTCCCGGTCGAGGCTGTGGCCGGGCTGGAGGACGCACTGAACAACTGCCTCGGCTGGGGCCCGGGCAGCGCCGGCTGCTCGCTGCACTCCGTGGCTGCCGCCGCCGCTTTGCTGGATTGGTCCAGCGAAAACGCTCTTGCCGCCTACGCGGGCGACCCCGCTGCAAGCGCCTTTGATGCCTGGTATGCGGAGCTGGACGAGTTTGACCGCGATACCTTTGCCGAGACTTGGCCGATGGTGTGTGACGATGCTGCCGCCCTCCTGGAGGATACCAACAGCATGGCTGGCCTGCTGGAGACCGCCGGGGCATCCACCGAGAACGCCGGCGATTGGAACGGCTCCGACTGGGAAACCCTGCGCGCTGCGATCGACGGCGGCAGCGGCTGCTGAGCAGATATTAACGGGCGCTTGCACGCCACTATTACAGCACACGGGCGGCGAGGCTGCCGGTCAGTACGGCACGCTGGATATTGTGCGGCCCGGCGCTGTGCGCTACGGTGACGCTGTACTCCGGGTTTTTTGGCAGGTAGAACTGGAGGATCTCGCAGATCTCCAGGTCATCTTCCACCAACAAGATCTGAACCATAAGCGTTCCTTTCGGGCGCTGCGGCCCGTTTGTTTTTTACACCTTTTTCAGCACATACTGCCTTGTGCCCAGACCAATCTTTTCGGCCTGCTCCAGCGTGGCCTTCCACTCGATGTTGGGGTTCGAGTCCTTAAAGTGGTCGTGGTAGCACTTCCAGCCGGGCTTGGCCAGGTTGCTGCCCAGCTGGCTGTTGGGGATGGGCTCAGCCGCAAGGCAGGCGTCCACACAGGCCTGGTCCAGTGCCACAGGATCAAAGGAGGCGAACATACCGATATCCGGCAAAATGGGCGCGTCGTTCTCGCCGTGGCAGTCGCAGTTGGGGCTGATATCCTGCACCAGGCTCACATGGAAGCAGGGCCGGCCCGCGCACACCGCGGCGGCATACTCCGCCATCTTGCGGTCCAGCTCCTCGTTGGCGCTGTCGTCCAGCGAGTAGATCGCGTCAAAGTTGCATGCGCCGATGCAGCGGCCGCAGCCCTTGCACTTGGCGTAGTCGATCACGGCCTTATTGTTGGCATCATAGGAGATGGCGTCCGAGCCGCACTCCGACGCGCACTTGTGGCAGCTGCGGCATAGCCCCTGCTGCACGCCCGGCTTGCCGGAGGAGTGCTGCTCCATCTTACCCGCGCGGCTGCCGCAGCCCATACCGATGTTCTTGACGGCACCGCCAAAGCCCGTGGCCTCATGGCCCTTGAAATGGGTCAGGCTGATAAACACATCTGCATCCATGATGGCGCGGCCGATCTTGGCAGTCTTGCAGTATTCGCCGTTCGGCACCGGCACCTCCACCTCGTCGGTGCCGCGCAGGCCGTCTGCGATGAGGATCTGGCAGCCCGTGGTCATGGGCCAGAAGCCGTTGAGGTTGGCGCAGTCCAGGTGCTCCAGCGCGTTTTTGCGGCTGCCCGGATACAGGGTGTTGCAGTCAGTCAAAAAGGGCAGGCCACCCTGCTCCTTGCACAGATCGGCCACCACCTTGGCATAGTTGGGGCGCAAAAAGGCCAGGTTGCCCAGCTCGCCAAAGTGCATCTTGATGGCCACAAAACGGCCCTCCATGTTGATGTTTTTGATGCCCGCCGCCAAGCATAGGCGGCGCAGCTTATCGGTCAGGCTGGTGCCCACCGGGCACCGGAAATCGGTGAAATAAACGGTTGATGCTTCCATTGACGTTTCCTCCCTTTTGCGGTTCTCTCTTATGGCCCTAGTATAGCACAAACGGGTTTCTCCCGGCAAGCCGTGCGGCGTGATGCGG